>JALWHQ010000412.1 GCA_026983525.1 Anaerolineae bacterium
CGTCGCTCAGGATGCCCTGGGCAGGCAACACGCCGATGCCGTCGTGAGAGGCGATGAAATTGAAGAACGTGGTCGCGTCGGAGGGGGTGGAGAGGTTGCGCGCCCAGGTGGTCAGACGGCCGACATCGCCGGTGCGGAAGGTGTGGAGCACCAGGGGGGGCAGGGCGAAGTTGTACACCAGTTGGGCCTCGTCATACCCGTCGCCGAAGTAACTGATATTCTCCTCGTGGGGGACATTGGTCTCGGTAATGATGAGCACGCCGGGGGCCACGGCGTCGAACACGGCGCGGAACAGTTTGACCACCGCATGGGTCTGGGGTAAGTGAATGCATGTGGTGCCGATTTCCTTCCACAAGTAGGCAATGGCGTCCAGCCGGATGATGTCCGCGCCTTTCTCCACGTAGAAAAGGAGGACGCGGATGATGTCCAACAGCACACGCGGGTTTTTATAGTTTAAGTCAATCTGGTCGGCGCTGAAGGTCGTCCACACGTACTTCACCCCGTCTACCGTCTCCACGGGCGTCAACAGGGGCGTTGCTCGCGGCCGCACGACGGAGGAGAGGTCGGTGTTTGGATCGACGACGATGAAGTAATCCGTGTAAGGTTCTTCCCCGCGCAGGAAGGCTTGGAACCAGGGGCTCTCGCGGGAGATGTGGTTGATCACCGCGTCGAACATGAGGCGGAAGTCTCGCCCGATGCGCTCCACGTCGTCCCAGGTGCCGAATTCTGGGTTGACTTGGGTGTAATCAATGACGGAAAAGCCGTCATCCGAAGAGTAGGGGTAAAAGGGCAGAATGTGGACGCCGCTGAGCATGTTTCGTGTGTAGGCTTGCAGGAAGGTGTGCAACGATTGCAAGGAGGGACGCGTGGGTTCACGAAATTGGTCGGCATAGGTGATGAGAATCGCGTCCCTTTCTGTTAGACGCTCCTCGGGCGGAGAGACGTTCTCCAGCAGGTGAGGGTGTTGCTCGCGAAATGTATCCAGTATAGCCTTGAGTTCATACCAGGTTTCCTCACCGGTTCGTGGCCCATAGAGAAAGTGGAGCAGGTCACGGATTCGGGCTTCCGGTGTGTGCATTAGGACACTCCTCCACTGAAGATGGTGATACATTGCAGATTACATAGAGAGGCAGGACGGGGCTCGCGCTTATATTAGTCCGAGAAGGCGAGCCGCAGAATAAATGACGACGGCCACCAGGAGTCGGTGTACCCACACAGCAGCGCCGGGCCGGGCGGAAAAGCGCGTCGCGGCCCAGGCTCCACTCATGTTCCCCACGGCCAGCAGCAATCCCCAGCCCCAGTTTACCTGTCCGTTGATGAAGAACACGAACAGCGCGGGCACGGTGAAGAACAATACAATGAACACCTTGATGGCATTCGCCCGCACGATGTCAAACCCCGCGCCCAGCACAAGCCCGGCCAGCAGGAAGATACCCACACCTGCCTGGATGAATCCCCCATAAATGCCGATCAAAAAGAAGATGAAGAGTTCCAGGATATCCGGGCGTTCCCGTACCTTTCCTTCCTTCCCTTGGATCCAGCGTTTCGGGTTGACCAGGAGAACGAACAACATGAGCACCATGATGACGCCGATGGCGCGCCGCATGGTCTCCTCGGGCAATTCGACGGCGATGTTCGCGCCGACGATCGCGCCCAGCGCGGCAGGCACGGCCAGCCAGATGGCGTGGCGCCACTGCAACATGCGCTGGGCGTGAAACCCGCGCACGCCCACGATGTTTTGCAGCAGAATGGCCACCCGGTTTGTGCCGTTCGCCACGTTCGCGGGCAGCCCCACGAAAATCAACATGGGCAAGGACACCAGGGAGCCACTCCCGGCCAGGGTGTTGATGAATCCGGCCAGGAACCCTGCCAGCACAACCGCCGCGTATATCAGGACTTGCGCCATCGTGACTATTCGTCCTCCGTATCCATGATGACCTCGTACATTTCGAACACGTTGCGGCCGGCAAACATTTCGGGCTGCGCGTTTTCGCGCGCCCGGCGATGTCCACGTTCGAAGGCCTCGCTCTGCGTCCAGGCCTCGAAAGCCTCTCGGCTTTCCCACAAGGTCATGATGACATAGTAGGGATTGTCCTCGGTGGCCGGGCGCAGTACCATGTTGCGGATGAAACCGGGAAACTGGTCTACTTCACGGGCGCGCGTGCGGAAGCGCTCCTCAAACGCTTCTTGATATTCCTTCTTGACCGGAATACGGTTCATTACGACGATCATCGCCATTCCCTCCTATCAGATGTTGGTCCCCCATCGGTGATACACACGATATCCCAGGGCCATCAGCACGGCATTTACTTCACTGGATACCGGCACCATGTCCACCACGGCCAGGGCGTCGGGCTGCCGCAGGTACAGATCCTGTAACAGGTAGCGCCCCGACGTGCGAACCCCCACCTGGGGATCCCAAACCAGGTCGGGGATGTAGAGGGTGGATGAGCGGCGGTGGCCGTTCTGGCGTTGAATGGGCCAGACGAGGCAGGCCGCAGCCGGCCCATGCCCACGCACGTTCACCCCGTAGGCCGTCATCCCAACCCGATGGGCCCAGGCTTTGAGAAATGCCTTCCGCCGCGGCCAGGGGAGTTCTTGCTCCTCCACCCACATGTC
>JALWHQ010000413.1 GCA_026983525.1 Anaerolineae bacterium
AGGATCTCGAAATCCAGCGCGGGGTCTTGTTCACCAAAGGCCTCGACACTGACCTGGGTGTGCTGGCGATAGCGTCCGGCCTGGGGACGTTCGTAGCGGAAGACCGGCCCAATGGCGTAGAGTTTGACCGGCTGGGGCCGCTTGTACATGCCGTTCTCCACGTACGCGCGGGCCATGCCCGCGGTAAATTCAGGGCGCAGGGTAATATTATCGCCCCCCTTGTCCTTGAAGGAGTACATCTCCTTCTCGACGATGTCCGTGCCTTCTCCCACCCCGCGCACGTAGAGTTCGGTGTATTCGAACACGGGCACATCCATTTGCTCGTACCCGTACAGGCCCATCAACTCGTGGATGGTCTGTTCCAGATGGCGCCAGTACGGGCGATCTTCAGGCAGAATGTCCAGCGTGCCGGTTGGACGACGGTAGCGAACGGTCACGTATCTGCTCCTTCAGGATCTGGGTTGTTCGATACACGGTATCAGGTATCGGATATTCCAAAATATTCCCCGAGGGTCTCCACAATCTTCGACGTGGCGTGACTGTTGTTCAGGGTAAAGATGTGCAGGCCGGGGACGTCGTTTTCCAGCAACTCGCGCGCTTGCTCAATAGCGTATTCTACCCCCACCTGATGCTGTTCGTGAGATCCGTCCTCGTAACGGAGCAGTTGCTCCCGCAAGGTGTGGGGAATTTTCGCGCCGCACAGTTGGGTAATGCGATCGATTTGGGAGTACTTGATGATGGGTAGAATGCCGGGCACGATGGGCACGTCGATGCCCATCTGCACCGCCAAATCCCGGAAGCGGAAGAAGTCCTGGTTATCGTAGAATAATTGAGTGATAACGAGATTCGCACCCGCGTCGACCTTGATCTTCAAGTACTCGGTGGACTTCTTGAGATCACGGCACTCCACATGCCCCTCGGGATACCCGGCCACGGCGATATCCAGTTGGTCGGTGTAGGAGCGGATGAACTCGACCAACTCATACGCGTAGCGGAACCCGTCGGGCGCGGGCTTGAACTCTGTTTGGCCGCGCGGGGGGTCGCCGCGCAGGGCCACGATGTTCTGCGCGCCAATGGCAATCGTGCGGTCAATGTACTCGCGCACACTTTCGCGGGATGCACCCACGCAGGTGAAGTGGGGCACGCTGTTCACCCGAAAGCGGGTGCGCACTTCGTAGGTCAGTTCCAAGGTTTGGTCGCGTGTGGAACCGCCCGCGCCGTAGGTCACCGAGACAAAGCCCGGATTGTGTCGGGTGAGGTGGTAAAGTTCGTAGTAGAGGTTGGCCCAGCCCTTGGGCGTTTTCGGCGGGAAAATCTCGATCGACAGTACAGGCCTGCCCAGGGCATACAACTCACTGAACCGCGTCATTCGATCCTCCTCAATGCCGCGAATCGGATTTCCCAAATCTCACACCCCTTCCCGTCAGTGTCTCCATTGTAGGGATAAGTCCCTCGAGCGTCAACTGGTATCAATCTTGGGAATTAGGAAGGGTAATGGGTATTAAGTTAACGAGGTCTGAGGAAGAATTCAAGGTAATCCACCTATAGCCCCAAGTATGACCACACATTTGGTATCTATGCGCCCAAATCGCCATAATGAGGCCAATAGCATATATTGAAAGCCTGACGCCATACGAACGTCGAATTCTGGCTCATATTGTGCAGGGGGAAACCAATCAAGCTTTAGGCTTAAGTGGGCAGACGGTGCATAACTGCGTGAGTGTATTCCTGCAAAAATTGAACTTGAACAATCGGGCCGAGGAAGCTGCCCTTGCGGTTCGCTACGGCATTGGGTAAGACACGGATACCCCTCTTTGACGGAGGAACTATGCATCAACGTCGCTATTTCGCCGTTGGATTCATCGGGCTCATTCTACTGATCGTTCTAACGGGAACGGTTCTGGCCCAGGAGGCGCCGCGCCTGCAAACTCTCAACATATCCCTCTGGCCGGAATACGATGATCCTCGCGTCCTGGTCATCATGAGCGGGACGCTTGCGCAAGCAAACCAGCAGGTACGCGTGCCCCTTCCCCCGGGAGCAGAATTGAACGCGGTGGCTTACGCCAGCGAAGCGGGTCAACTTCTCACCGCTGATTGGACTCCTGAAACTCGGCAAGGCCAAACGTACATCATTATTTCGGTGCCCACCCAACAGTTCCACTTGGAATACTACCTGGATGCGATTTCCTCCGGGGAAAAAACCGTGGTACGGGTGCGCATTCCCGTGCCCCAGGCCCGTATTGCACAAGCCACCCTCACGGTGCAGCAACCCCGCAACACCACCGATTTCGTGGCCGATCCCCCGTTGGGGAACCCGGAGCCCGGCTTTGACAACCTCATGTACGCCAGTCGAGACCTGGGCCCACTCTCTCCCGGTGACATTATCGAGCAGGAGGTCCGGTATACTCGACTTGTGCCCGGGCTTTCGACCACCCCCAGAGCAATCACTACTCCCGTCCCCTCAGCGGATGATCGAACTCCTCCTTCACGCAACTGGGGGCTGGTGACCATAGGAATCGCCATCGTTCTTGTCATGGCCGTTCTGGTCGTGTGGTGGCTGCGGCGTCAGAGCATGGCCGTGGAGACGCCCCCTGTTTCCAAGGGACGGAAGCGAAAACGCCCTGTAGAGACGACCACCCTTCCCAAGTACTGCCCGAATTGCGGACACCCGTTTGGACCCAACGACCGCTACTGTGCCATGTGTGGCACAAAGCGCATGTAAGCCCGGTACCGTAACGCGCGCTATCCGCACTGCGGCGTGCGTCCCTCCGGCAACGCCAGAAGTCCTAACCGGATCCCTTTTCAGCGTTGACAGCGGTAGGCCCTTCGGTTACAATCTCAAAGGTGTCATCCTCTCAATTTGACGAGTCATGTAATCCGCCAAGAGGAGAAATGAAGGGGCAAGGCATACTTCGCCCCTCCTTTTGACGCGTGGAGTTGACCAACGTGTCACGTGTTTGAGTAGTTTGCCAGATTCAACCATAACGAGGAAACAAGGAGGCCTGAATGCGCGCGTACAGTCCTGAAGCCATCCGAAACGTGGTTCTTGTGGGCCACAGCAGTTCGGGCAAGACCTCGCTCTCTGAGGCCATGCTCTTCAACGCCAAAGTCACCACTCGCATGGGACGAGTGGAAGAAGGGAATACCGTCTCCGATTACAATCCGGAAGAAGTCCGTCGTACTATCTCCATTTATACGACTCTTTTGCCCTTCGAATGGCATGATACCAAAATCAACATATTGGATACGCCTGGCTATCCTGACTTCGTGGGCGAGGTGAAGAGCGCAGTGCGCGTCGCGGACATGGGCCTCGTCCTCGTGGATGCAGTGAGCGGTGTCGAGGTAGGTACAGAGTTGACGTGGTCTTATCTGGACGAGCGCAAACGTCCGAGAGCGGTCCTGGTCCACAAAATGAATCGCGAAAACGCGGACTTTCAGCGAGCCATAGAAAGCGTGCGCGCGGCCTTCTCTGGCATGATCGTCCCCCTGCATATGCCTGTGGGCAACGGTGAGAACTTTCGCGGTGTCATCGACCTGGTCGCCAAGAAGGCCTACATAGGTGAAGGCGCGGACGCCTCGGATATTCCAGATGAGTATGCGGATGAAGTCGAGGAACGCCGTTTGGAGATCCTCGAGGCCGCGGCCGAGATGGACGATGAATTGATCACCAAGTATCTGGAAGGCGAGGAACTCACCGTAGAGGAAATTGCCCGGGGGTTGCGCAAGGGTATTGCCGAGGGGCACATCATCCCTGTGCTGGCCGCGGCGTCCACCGCGAACATTGGCGTCAAGGCCGTCATGGATGCCATTGCTCTCTACTTCCCCAGCCCACTGGATGTGCCTCCTGAGGAAGCGAAGGACCTCAATACGCAGGAAGAGGTCGCTCTTTCGCCCAATCCCGATGGGCCTCTGGCGGCTTTCGTGTTCAAGACGGTGGCTGACCCTTACGTGGGCAAGATCTCCTACTTCCGTGTCTACTCGGGAACGCTAAAGTCCGACTCGCGCGTGTGGAACAGCCGGGCCCAAGCGGAGGAACGCGTCAGCCAGTTGTTCTACCCGCGAGGTAAAGAGCATATCAACACCGACCAGGTTGTTGCCGGAGATATTGGAGCCGTTGCCAAACTCGCGCACACCCTGACAAATGACACCCTGTGCCAGAAAGATCAGCCCTTCCAACTGGATCCCATCGTGTACCCGAATCCCCTCTACTCTGTGGCTGTCCATCCGAAGACGAAGCAGGATGCGGGCAAGTTGACCAACGCGCTTTCCCGCATGCAGGAAGAGGATCCCACCCTTGTCTGGCATTACGAAGCCAGCACGAAGGAGACCATTCTCTCGGGCATGGGCGACGTGCACATCGACGTGGCCGTGCGCTACCTGAAGGAGCGCTTTGGCGTGGACGTGGACGTCACCCTGCCCAAGGTGCCCTATCGGGAGACGGTCACCGCATCCGCGAGCGGCCAATATCGCCACAAGAAGCAGACGGGTGGCGCCGGGCAATTCGCGGAAGTCCACATGGAGATCAAGCCACTCCCGCGCGGCGGCGGGTTCGAGTACGACACGAGCCGTGTGTTCGGCGGCGCCATCTCCAGCCAGTTCTTCCCCTCCATTGAGAAGGGCATCAAGGCCGCCATGCAGGAAGGCCCGCTCGCCGGGTATCCGGTTGTGGACGTGCGCTGCGAAGTGTACGACGGCAAGGAACACCCGGTGGACTCCAAGGATATCGCGTTCCAGATTGCGGGGCGCGAGGTCTTCAAGAAAGTCTTCATGGAGGCCAAGCCCGCCCTACTCGAACCCATCATGAAGGTGGAGGTCATCGTTCCCGAGGAATACGTCGGCGACATCATTGGCGACCTGAACACGCGGCGGGCAATCGTCCAGGGCATGGAGCAGGATCGTGGACGGGCTGTCATTCGGGCTCTGGTTCCCCTGGCCGAGATGCAACGCTACGCGGCAGACCTGCGCTCCCTTACCCAGGGCCGTGGAGTATTCAACATGGAATTCTCCCACTACGAGATCGTCCCGCACAACATTGCGGAGAAAATCATCGAGCAGGCGCGGCGGGAAAAGGAAGAGGAAGGCAAGAAGTAAGCGCGAGGACAAAGATGTGCCGGTCCTTGACGATAGACGATGGACAAAATAGACCATTGCCGGACCATCGTCCATCGTCTATTGTCCCTTATCGCTGCGCCAATGGTAAACGGCGTCCGTTCACGTCGTAGCCGGGGCATAGTTTTGGAGGTGGCGCCTTCTTTGCTCGTTTAGGTGCGGAGGAATACGACCGACAATACAGTGACCGGGAACTGATCCTGGGCATGGCTCGCTACTTTCGGCCACAGGCGCGACGCCTTGTGGCCATTGTTATCTTCCTGGCCGTCATATCGGCCTCGGGCGCTGCCTTGCCCATGCTCCTGGCTCGGGGCGTCGACCTCATTCGGGCCAATCCAACCCCGCTGACCATCGTTGTCCTCGGGGGAGCCGTCCTCGCCAGCGGCATTGTCACCTGGTTGGCGAACTGGGCCCGTCGGAGGTTGACCGCGCGCGCCATTGGCGATGTGGTTCTCGCGTTGCGTACGGAGGCCTTTCGCGCCGCGGCCGCCCACGATCTCTCGTTCTATGACCGATTCTCGTCGGGGCGCATCGTATCCCGCATTACCTCCGACACCCAGGACTTCGGTGATGTCGTCACCCTGATTACCGACGTCACCGCCCAGATGCTGCAAGCCCTCATTCTGGGCAGCGTCCTTATCACGCTGGATTTGCGCCTCTCCCTCATCCTGTTCGCGTTCTTGCCCATCCTCTTCCTGGCTGCCACCAGTCTGCGCGGCCTGGCCCGCAAGGTGACCATGGAGGGAATGCGCGCGTTGGCCAATGTCAACGCGGCGATCAAGGAAACTATCAGCGGCATCGCGGTGGCCAAGAACTTCCGCCAGGAAGCCGCCATCTACGAGGATTTTAGTGAGGCTAACTGGCAATCCTATCGGGTGAACGTGCGGCGAGGGTTTGTACTCTCGAGCGTGTTTCCCATCCTCAACGCGTTGGGGGGGATGGCGACGGCCGTGCTGGTGTACGTGGGCGCGCTCAGCGCGGTGCAGGGCATGGTCACCGCGGGAACGTGGTACCTCTTCCTGCAAAGCCTGGACCGCTTCTGGTTTCCGGTGCTCAACCTCTCGGCCTTTTCGGCTCAGGTACAGGCCGGGCTCTCCGCCGCGGAACGGGTCTTCGCGCTCATCGATGCCGAACCCGCGGTGGTGCAAATCGACCGGCGGCCCGTTCCTCCTTTGCGTGGGGACATTCGTCTGGAACACGTGTGGTTTCGCTACTCGGAAAAGGAACAGGTCCTTGCCGACTTCAACCTGCACATTCGCCCTGGCGAAACCGTGGCCTTCGTCGGGCACACGGGCGCGGGCAAGACCTCGGTCGCGCGTCTCATCGCCCGTTTCTACGAGTTTCAAAGGGGGCGCATCCTCATTGACGGCATGGACATTCGCACCCTGGACTTGCGCCAATACCGCCGCCAGTTGGGTATCGTCTCCCAAATTCCCTTTCTCTTCTCCGGCACTGTGCTGGACAACATCCGTTACGCCCGCCCCGAGGCCACAGAGGAGGAAATCCTTGCGTTGGCTCACCGCATCGGCAATGGCGAATGGCTGGAGACGTTCCCCAAGGGACTGCACACGGAGGTGGGGGAACGGGGCAATCGCCTTTCCATGGGGCAGCGCCAGTTGGTGGCCCTGATGCGAGTCCTCGTTCAGCGGCCGGCCATCTTCATCCTGGACGAGGCCACAGCCAGCATCGATCCCTTCACCGAATGGCAAATTCAAGAAGCGCTGCGCTTGATCATGGCGGATACGACGAGCATTGTCATCGCTCATCGCCTGTTCACGGTAAAATCCGCGGACCGCATCATTGTCATGGATCACGGACGTATCATTGAAGAGGGAAACCACGAGCAACTGATGGCCCAGGGGGGCTATTATGCGGAGTTATACAACACCTACTTCCGCCACCAGAGCCTGGAGTACGTAGAGCAGGCGCGAGAGTTGGCAGAGGCCGCAAATACGCTATAATGTGAATGTGACATATTCCGTGAAAGAGCGCAGAAGGAGGACGATTTGGAAGGTGAGGTTGGGCCTTTAACTTGGGAGTTTTTGTTGCCCCGCCTGGCCGCTGTCCTGTTTCTCATTGCGGCGAACGGCTTCTTTGTTACCTTGGAGTTCGCGTTAGTCGCTGCGCGACGCACTCGCCTGGAAACCTTAGCCCGAGAGGGGAAATCTGTTGCTCGGCTGGTTCTACGCATGATGGACCAGACCGACCTTTATATCGCAGCCGCCCAATTTGGGGTGACGCTCGCCAGTCTCGCGTTGGGATGGGTAGGAGAGTCGACGGTTAATGCGATTATCTTTCCCCTCGTAACGTACGTTGTAGGGGCTGCGTTTAGTCCTCTTGTATCCCATATTATCAGCACAACGCTGTCATTCGCCCTCATTACCTTTCTCCACCTCGTGCTTGGCGAACAAGTCCCCAAAATCATCACTATTCGAGAGCCCGAGGCCGTATCCCTCTTGGTGGCTCGGCCTATGGAGGTATTCACCTTTGTTTTCCGGCCTTTCATATGGCTGTTGGATCGGACGACAGCGTTGGTTCTGCACCTGCTGGGCTTTGGTGAAGTAGCAGGACACCGTCACGCCTATAGCCTGGAAGAACTCAAGCTCTTGGTAGAGGAAAGTGAAGAGCACGGACTCATCGAGGAGCATGAGGGCGAAATTCTCACCCGTGTCTTTGAATTCAGTGACCGGGACGTGCGCGAAGCCATGATTCCGCGCACCGAGATCATCGGTGTGCCCAAGTCGGCCACGGTCGAGGAACTCCTACAGATCTTCAAGCACCACCGCCACGCGCGTTTCCCCGTCTATGAGGAAAACTTGGACAATATTGTGGGTATTGTCAACATCAAGGACGTGTTGGCTCTACTCGCGGATAACCCCCAGGTACGCAACAAACGGCTGGAGGATCTGGACATCATTCGCCCCGCTTACGCCGTACCCGAAACCAAGCCCATCGGCGAACTTTTCCAGGAACTTCGGGAACAGCAGATACAGATGGCCATCGTCATCGACGAGTATGGCGGTACGGCGGGCTTGGTGACGACAGAGGAGTTGGCCGAGGAAATCCTGGGGCGCATTACCGACGAGTGGGTTATCGAAGAGCCGGACATTAAAGAGATAGAGCCGAACGTGTTCGAAGTCAACGCCCACGTCCGCGTCGACGAGATCAATGAAGAGTTGGGTATAGACATCCCGGAAAATGACCTGTACGAAACCGTTGCCGGGTTCATTCTCTACAAACTCGGGCACATCCCCAACGAAGGGGAACGGCTGCACTGGGACGGCCTGGAATTTCAAGTGCTCCAAATGAAGGGGCCCAAGATCGAGCGGATTAAGATTACCGTGGAGGACAAGCATCTCCCCAAGGTATCGACCGAATCTTCCCAGACACCGGGGACCATTCCCGCCTCGTCGGCGGCAAAGGAGGCGCACGTTGGCTAAGTGGATTACCATTGAACAAATGTCCCACCACGTCGGTGAAGAGGTCGAATTGCGTGGGTGGGTTTACCTGCGCACCGACAAGGGCCGCCTGCAGTTCATTCGCCTGCGCGACGGCACGGGCTTTGCCCAGGTGGTCGTTTTCAAGAAAAATCTCGACCCCGAGGCCTTCAACGCGGCCCGCCACGTCACTCAGGAATCCTCGGTCATCGTGCGCGGCATCGTACGTCAGGATGAGCGCGCGCCGGGCATTCCCGGCGGATACGAACTGGACGCGCGCGACTTCCAAATCGTTCAACTGGCCGAGGAATATCCCATCCAGCCCAAGGAGCACGGGGTTGACTTCCTCCTCGATCACCGGCATCTTTGGCTGCGCACCCCGCGGCAATGGGCGATCATGCGGGTGCGCGCCGAGGTCATCCGGGCCATTTCCGACTGGCTGGACGACCACGGCTTTCTGCGTGTGGACACGCCCATCCTCACCCCCTCCGCGGCGGAGGGCACAACCACCCTCTTCGAAACGAACTATCACGACCGTCCCGCCTACCTGGCGCAAACGGGCCAACTCTACAACGAGGCCAATATCTTCGCCTTTGGCAAGGTGTATTGCTTCGGCCCGACCTTCCGCGCCGAAAAATCGAAGACCCGTCGCCACTTGCAGGAGTTCTGGATGGTGGAGCCGGAGATTGCCTGGTGCACCCTGGAGGACTTGCTGGAGATCGAAGAACAGTTCGTGTCCTACATCGTGCAGCGGGTTCTGGAGCGGCGGGCCAACGAGTTGAGGGTGCTGGAGCGGGATACGTCGTCCCTGGAAAAGGTGGAGCCTCCCTTCCCGCGCATTTCGTACGATGAGGCGGTGGAGATGATCAACCGTGCCGCGGCCCAGGGGGTGCGCGTGCCCCCAAAGGATGAACCCCTGCCGCCGATAGAATGGGGGGACGATTTCGGCGCGCCCCACGAGACGTACATCGCGGCCCAATTTGAAAAGCCCGTATTCGTCCATCACTTCCCTACCGAAGCAAAAGCGTTCTACATGGAGCCCGAACCCGACCGACCGGAGGTTTGTCGCTCCGCGGATCTGCTCGCGCCCGAGGGATACGGAGAAATCATCGGCGGCAGCGAACGCATCAGCGATCCGGAGAAGTTGGTCGAGGCGCTGAAACGCCACAACTTGCCCCTCGAACCCTACAAGTGGTACATCGACTTGCGACGCTACGGGTCGGTGCCCCACTCGGGGTTTGGGCTGGGCGTGGAGCGCACCGTAGCCTGGATTTGTGGGCTGCACCACGTGCGGGAGACCATCGCGTTCCCGCGCGTGCTCGGGCGGCTGTATCCATGATGGGGGGCGCGTGGCGCGTCGTGCGTGGTACCCCGTGGGATGGAAGTTGCGGATGCGCGGGATGCGATGAGGGATGATGCTTGCATATGCGGTCACGTTTCTCGTCCCCTTGGCCGTCTCCCTGGGGATGACCCCTTTGGTCGCGAGAGTAGCCCGGCGGTTACATGCGGTAGACGTTCCCGGGGGACGCCGTCGTCATCACGGGAATATCCCGCGCATGGGGGGGCTGGCCGTGGTGGTGGGCTTCCTCCTCGCCCTCATGCTTCCCTCCCTGTTTCCCTCGTCCTTCCCGCCTACGGTCGATCCTAACCAGCCCGTGTGGTTTCGCGGCCTAATTCTGGGTGTGCTGGTCGCGGCCATCGGGGGGCTCTGGGATGACCTTCGCGACTTGCCGCCGGCCCACCAGATGGGCATCCAATTCCTGTGCGCGCTCATCGCCATTTGGGCCACCCTCTTTATCGAACGGGTGAACAACCCCCTCACCAACGAACAGGTCGTGTTCCCTCGCCCCATCGTGTGGGGCCTGACTATTTTTTGGGTCATGGGGATGATGAACACGGTGAACTGGCTGGATGGGGTGGACGGACTGGCCGCGTCGGTGGCGGGGGTTTTCTCGTTGGTGTTGGTCGTCCACCTGACCCAACGGGGACTGCACAGTGTGGCGCTGTGGCCCCTGGCCCTGCTGGGCGCGGTCGTCGGCTTCCTTCCGTATAACTGGCCGCCCGCGCGTGTCTTCCTGGGCTCGGTGGGCTCCTACAGTTTGGGATACCTCATGGCCGTGTTGGGTATCGCTGCGGGCGCGAAGGTGGCCACCGTGCTGCTCGTCCTGGGGCTTCCCATCATGGATGTGGCCTGGCAGATCTGGCGGCGGTGGCGGGCGGGACATTCGCCCTTTACCGGGGATCGGGGACACTTGCACCTGCGCCTGTACGATAGGGGATGGTCGCCGCGGCGAATCCTTTTGCTCTATGTGGGGTGGACTGCTGTGATGGGAACCCTGGCCCTCGTTGTGTCGTCTCGCGCGTTGAAACTGATTTTGTTGGTCGTGGTAGGCATTATCGCCGGAGGGATCCTCCTTTGGGCAACTCGGCAAGGGCGGTGAGTGGGATAGAGG
>JALWHQ010000414.1 GCA_026983525.1 Anaerolineae bacterium
CTCCCACACCGTGGGCATGCTTTCGGGGCAGACGGCCTGGGCCATGTCCTTTCTGGTCGGGTGGACACGCCAGTGGAATTTCGTCGGCCTGGTGGAAATCATGCGCAACCAGGGGGCGGATCTTTCCATCCACGCCTGGGCCGACGGCGAGGGGGTGCCCCTTTCCCCCGGAGATGTTGTTTGGTCAGAGCCCCTCCTGGTGCAATTCATCCCCCCGCGCCACCCCGATCCAATGGGAGAATTCGCGCGCGCGGCCGGAGCCATGAGCGAAGCACGCGTGGCCGACCGCGCGCCGGTGGGATGGTGCTCCTGGTATCACTTCTATCAGCACGTTACCCCGGAGGACATACGGCGCAATATCAGGGCATTGGCTCAGGCGCGAGACACGCTCCCCGTTGACGTCGTGCAGATCGACGACGGGTATGAGGCGGCCGTGGGCGACTGGCTGGAGCAGTCCCCTCCGTTCAAAGGCCAGATGGACGCGCTGGCGCGCGAAATCCAAGCAGCCGGATTTCGGCCCGGCCTCTGGCTCGCGCCCTTCATCGTCTCGCCCAAATCCCGCCTGGCTCGCGAGCACCCCGATTGGCTCCTCTACGACGAGCGAGGCTGGCCGGTAAATGCCGGATTTCTTTGGAACACCTTTACCCGCGCCCTCGACCTCACCCATCCTGACGTGCAGGAATACCTTCGCCACGTCGTCGAAACCATCGTCCACCGTTGGGGATACACCTACTTGAAGTTGGACTTCCTTTACGCTGCCGCGCTGCCGGGCAACCGGCATGACCCGAGCCTGACGCGGCCGCAAGTGCTGCGCCAGGGCTTACGCTTGATTCGCGAGGTGGCAGGGGATGACGTCTTCTTGCTCGGATGCGGCTCCCCTCTGGGCCCGGCCGTGGGTCTCGTGGACGCCATGCGTATTGGGCCGGACATCGCGCCCCACTGGTGGCCCCGTGTATACGGCCTCTCGCGCCCTTGGCGGAAGAAAGTTTCCTACCCCGCCGCAGCCAATGCCATTCGCAACACGCTCGTCCGTGCGCCCTATCACCGTCACCTGTGGTGGAACGATCCGGACTGCGTCATTGCCCGCGCCAAGGACATTTCTCTGACGCCCAGGGAGGTACAGGCCTGGATTTCTGTGGTAGGGTTGAGCGGCGGCATGGTCGTGCTCAGTGACGACCTCGACGCCCTTCCGGAGGAGCGACGCGAGTGGGTGGCCGCCCTTCTTCCTGTCCAGCCGGAATCGGGCCGCCCGTTGGATGTGATGGAGCATACCATTCCCGAAACGGTGGCCCTCTACCTGAAGCGCCCTTGGGGAGAGGGGGTTACCGTGGGGTTGTTCAACTGGCGGGATGAAGCCCGCACCCGCACTTTGCAGTTGGGCGTGTTGGGGCTTAACTGGCAGCGCCCTTATCACGTGCTCGACTTCTGGAGTGGTCAGTACCTGCGCGTGACCGAAGGGTATCGGGTATTCACCAACATCCCCAAGCACACCGGTTACCTGCTGGGCATCAAGCCCGTGCTCGATGTCCCCCACCTCGCCGGATCCACCTTCCACATCACCCAAGGGGGAGAAATTCGCGAGTGGCGGTGGGATCCGCCCACGCTGAAGTTTCGCATCGTCCTGGGACGACGCGCGGCCGGTACGGTTCTTCTTGGCCTTGCCGGCCACCGCATCGCGCGCGTGCCCGCGGATGTGGAGATCATTCCCATTGCCGATGACGTGGTCGGGCTTTCCTTTACGGTGGAGGGGGAAAAAGAGGTAGAGATTGCGTTAGAGAAACGGGGCGGATAATTCCGCCCCTCACCCTCATCGTCCCAGCATATCGCTAACGTTCCTTCATCCTTGAGATATATCTCCCCTCAGGATTGCCTAATGCCCTCTATGACAGCGCCACACTTCGGACACACGCCCGTCCCGCTGGCCTCGTCCACCTGCAGTTTTTCTCCACAGTAGCAGACGTAGCCGACAATCCGGGCGGGGTTGCCCACCACCAGGGCGTGGGGCGGCACATCGCGCGTGACCACCGCTCCGGCACCGACCATGGCCCATGCCCCAATGCGTACCCCGGCAATGATGGTGCTGTTCGCGCCGATGGACGCGCCCCGCCCTACGTGGGTGGGGACCATGTCCCAGTCCGCGGCGCTTTGAAGGGAGCCGTCGGGGTTGATGGCGCGCGGGCGCAGGTCATTCGTAAAGCACGCGTGGGGCCCCACGAACACCCCATCCTCCAACGTGACGCCCTCGTACACGAGGGCGTAGTTCTGGATTTTGACCCGATTGCCCACGCGCACCCCTGCGCCGATGTACACCCCCTTCCCAATGATGCACGCCTCGCCGATCGTGGCCCCCTCGCGCACCTGGGCCTCGACCTCGCGCGAGCGACGACGGAGCTGCTCGAAGAGCGCCTGGCTGCCCACGGCGAGCTGTCGCTCCCCGAGGAGCAGCAGGGCGGCCACCCCCTCGAGGCGCGCCGGCGTCTCGGCGCCCAGGTGGTAGCGGGCCAGGTCCCTGAGCGGCAGCCGGCGCCTGGGCAGGGGCAGGCCGAACCAGCCGTGCAGCCGGCGGGAGAAACGCAGCCGGGCCCGGAG
>JALWHQ010000415.1:0-1084 GCA_026983525.1 Anaerolineae bacterium
CAGGCTCGGGAATCTCAGCAGGCGGAGGCGCGGCGATCTGCTCGAAGGTGTAGAAGGGCGGCTGCACCGTCGGGTTATAGTTGGCGTCGAACCCACTCCAGGCAAAGCCCACCACTTCCTTGTCCTGCGGGGTGTATCCCCCAATGCCCACGGGCGAGGGCTTCCACTGATCCCCCTCTTGCAGGTAGAACGCCCAGAACATGTCGGGGTTGCAGAAGCAGTTGTCCGCGGGACACCCTGTGCTCTCGATGGCGCAGAGTGCGGGGCCCCAGGAGGTTTCCGAGATGGTCACCGAGACGGACGCGTTCTTCAGCACGTCGGCCACCGTAGCATCCTGCGCGACGGTGACGACTTCTGTGTGCACAGTCCCATCGGGAAATTGAACCACCAACCCGACCTGCTTGCTGCCCGACTGGGCCAGCACCGTCCCTGTGAGCAATAAGGCCAACAACGCAACGACAATGAGGACACGAGAGACTTTGGACATAACACACCTCCCTTTGGAATTAAAAAGTGCAAAGTGAAAAGTGAAAAAATGACGACGCACCACTTCACCCTTTTCACTTTTCACTTTTCACTTTCGACTTCATCCATCACCTCGCGAGCGTCGGCACGAAAGCGCGATGAGACAACACGGAATTCTCAGGCCACGGGCGCACGAGTGCGGGGATGGCGTCGAAGGTGGAGAGGAAGCGCGTGCCAGGGTACTGGGCGGTCCAGCGGAACGCGCCACTGGGCTCCTGGAAAGCCAGCAACGCGCCCAGCGCATCTCGCCAGGTGCCATCCGCGTTGCGACGGGTGTACGGCGCGCGCCGCGGGGCCACCCCCATCGCCAGCAGCCCCCGCAGGGCCAGGGCTGTGGAGTTGGCATTGACCAGGTACGTTTTCCCCTCGCGCATGGTCCAGCCGCCCTCCGCTTTCTGCACGGCCTGCAAGTAGGCGATAGCCCTCTGCACGTGGGGTTCACCGCGGGTAATGCCCACCAGACTCAGCGCCTCCAGCGCCAGGCCCGTCGTGTCCACGTCGCTCTGGGTGCCGCCGACGGGCCTGGCGCTGGAGGCGCTGAGTCTGGTGGGCATTACCC
>JALWHQ010000415.1:1094-10868 GCA_026983525.1 Anaerolineae bacterium
GGTGCCGCCGACGGGCCACCCCCACCCGCCATCACTGTGCTGGTCACCCAGCAAGGTGGCAATGGCCAACGCGGGCACGGGTTCCCCTGCCAGGGCCAGGGCCTCGATGGCCAGCGCCTGGCGGAAGTTGTTGCCCGAGTGATAGCGCCCCGTGGCGGGGTCGTACACCTTGTTCAACTCTGCCACCAAATCGTAGCCCGCGAAGGAGCGGGGATTTCGTCCCGCCAGGGCCACCGCGCGCAAAGCCTTGGCTATCGCGCCCGCATCCCCTGAATTAACCAACTCGGGGGTCTGGTCGGCCAGCGCGGCCAGCGCGCTCTTCCCCGTCGTCCAGCGCGGGGACGCAGGGTCCTCCCCCGCCTGCGCGATCACGGCCACCGCGTTCGCGGTCGTCAGCGCGCTGCCGAAGGTGCCGTCGGGCTTCTGCTGCCCGCGCAGCCAGGTAAGCGCGTCCTGCGCCCGCGCGCGCAACACATCCTGGAACGTGTACACCGCCAGAGTGTCTGGTTCCATCCTGCCCTGCACGGGCACACTCAACACCGCCCCCAACAACACGCCAACCAGCAAAAGGACACTCCCCCTCCGCACGTCACCCTCCTCCCAATCTCCAATCTCCAATACCCGATACCCAATACCCGTAACCAAAAAGCCCCCCAACCCCGCGGGGCCGGAGGGCCTGAGACAACAAAAATCCCCTGGGAGAGCCCAGGGGAACCGTTTCGTTCGTCAGACTCTCCCACTCCCTTCCTCGAGGGTTGGTGGAAGACAACGTGAAGGCGGGCGACCGGGCTTCCCAATACCTGGTACCTGATATCCGATACCTGATACCAGGTATTAGGTTACCGTGGCGGGACCGCGCCGGACTCTCACCGGCTTCCCCCTTTAAGCCCTGCCATCCGGGGCAACGGGCACCTTCACGGCTTCACGGTATTCAGTTGTGCGTCCCGAGTATAGAAGAGACCCACCATTCTGTCAAACTCACCGCGTCCTGGTGGACGACCCTCCCGCTCAATGGTAGAATGCTCCTCGACCCATTTTCACTTTTCACTTTTCACTTTGTACTCTTCACTTTGTACTCTACAAAGCATGGAAACCCTAACCGGCATCGTCGAACGCATCACCTATCACAACGAAGAGAACGGCTACACCGTGGCCCGGGTCACCCCCGAGGGCAAGGACTACCTGGTGACCGTGGTCGGCCCCATGATGGGGGTCAACGTGGGGGAGACCATCCGCTGCTACGGGGTGTGGACCGTGCACCCCCAGTATGGGCGCCAGTTCAAGGCCGAGCGGGTGGAGACCATCTACCCCGCGACCCTGGCGGGCATCGAAAAGTACCTGGGCTCGGGCCTGATCAAGGGCATCGGGCCTGTCACCGCGCGGCGTATCGTGCGCAAGTTCGGGTTAGACACGCTGCGCCTCATCGAGGAGGAACCCGACCGCCTGCTGGAAGTCCTGGGCGTGGGCCCCAAGCGCGTGGCCATGATCAAGGCCGCGTGGGAGGAGCAACGCCAGATCAAGGACGTCATGGTCTTCCTGCAGGGGCACGGCGTGAGCACGGGATTGGCCGTCAAGATCTGGAAGCAATACGGCAGCGAGGCCATCCAGGTGCTCAAGACCGACCCCTACCGCCTGGCCCGCGAGGTGCACGGCATCGGCTTCCTCACCGCAGACAAAATCGCGCGCAACCTGGGCATCCCCGAAGACGCGCCCGAGCGCATCGCGGCTGCGGTCGCCTACCTCCTCAGCCAGGAAGCCGACCAGTCCGGCCACGTCTACCTGCCCCAAACCGAACTCGTGGCCCGGGCCAAGGAACTCCTCAACGTCCCTGAAGAGCGCATCCTCGAGGCCATCGAAACCCTGCGCGAGCAGGGGCAGGTGCACACCGAACCCGTGGAGGAGATCATGAGCGCGCACGGCCTGCCCGTGCGCGCCGTGGCCGAGGAGCGGGCCGTTTACCTCGTGCCCTTCCACCGCGCGGAAATCGGCGTCGCCAACCGCCTGCGCCGCCTCATGGAGGGCACGGGCGACTCCCTGTTCCGTTCCCGCCTGTACATATTCCAGCAATTCGACTGGGAGAGCGCGTTCGCGGCCGTGCAGCGCGAGACCGGGGTCCGGCTGAACGCGGATCAGCGCCGCGCGGTGAAGACCGCGCTCACCTCCCCCGTCAGCGTGCTCACGGGCGGCCCGGGCACGGGCAAGACCACCACCGTGCAGACGATCATCCGCTTCCTGGAGGCCGCGGGCGCGGCCTATCTGCTCGCCTCGCCCACAGGCCGCGCGGCCAAACGCCTCAGCGAAGCCACCGGCCGCCCCGCCCAAACCGTCCACCGGATGCTGGAAGTCTCCCCGGGCGAGGGCCTCACCTTCAAGCGCAACGAACAGCGCCCCCTGGAAGCGGACATGGTCATCGTGGACGAGGCCTCCATGCTCGACGTGCTCCTCACCAACCACCTGCTGAAGGCCATCCCGCCGGGCGCGCACCTCCTCTTCGTGGGAGATATCGACCAGTTGCCCAGCGTGGGCGCGGGCAACGTCCTGCGGGACATCATCCGCTCGGGCGTGGTGCCCGTCGTCACCCTCACGGAAATCTTCCGCCAACCCGAGGGGAGTTACATCATCGTCAACGCCCACCGCATCAACCGCGGGGAGATGCCCATCATCGACAACAAGGGGGCCAAGGACTTCTTCCTCTTCAAAATCGATGACCCCGAGGCCGCGGCCGACCTGATCGTGGACATCGTCAAGAACCGCATCCCGCGGCGCTTTGGTCTTGCTCCCGACGACATTCAGGTGCTGAGCCCCATGCACCGCGGGCCTGTGGGCGTGGGCAACCTCAACCTGCGCCTGCAAGAAGCCCTGAATCCCCCCGACCCCAAGAAGCCCGAGCGCCGCACAGGAGGCCGCGTCTTCCGCCTGGGCGACAGGCTCATGCAGATTCGCAACAACTACGACAAGGACGTGTACAACGGCGACTGGGGGCGCATCGTGCGCATCAACCTGGAGATGCAGGAACTGTTCGTGGACTTCGACGGCCGTGTGGTGCGCTACGACTTCCTGGAACTGGACGAACTCGTCCACGCCTACGCCATCAGCGTGCACAAGAGCCAGGGCTCCGAGTACCCGGCCGTCGTCGTGCCCGTGATGACCACCCACTACGTGATGCTGCACCGCAACCTGCTGTACACGGCCATCACGCGGGCGAAGGAGTTGGTCGTGCTGGTGGGAGAACAGCGCGCCATCGCCATTGCCGTGCGCAACGCCAAGCCCCTGGCCCGGCACTCGGGCCTCGTCACCCGCCTGCGGGAAACCGCGCCCGCCTACCCAGCATCCTGGTCGTCCATCTCTTATCTCTGAAGCACGAGGACAAACACACGTTCACATGAACACAGAAGGACGATGGACGATGGAAGAGCCATCGTCCATCGTCCATCGTCCATCGTCGGTAGCCTTCACGCCCAATGGTGAACGATTTTCGTTGACCTACTGACTTCAACGGAGTGCCAGCCATGCTCACACGACTGCGTTTTCTCACAGCCGGGGAATCCCACGGCCCTGCCCTTGTGGCTATTTTGGAAGGGATGCCCGCGGGACTGCCCCTAAAAGCCGAGGACATTGACCGCGACCTGGCCCGACGCCAGAAGGCGTACGGCGCGGGCGGCCGCATGAAGATCGAACGGGATCGGGTGCGCATCCTGGGCGGAGTCATGGCCGGGAAGACCACGGGCGGTCCCATTTCCCTCCTGGTGGAGAACCGCGACTACAAAAATTGGCGGGACAAGGACATTCCACCCATGACCGTCCCCCGCCCCGGTCACGCGGACTTGACCGCGGCCATCAAGTACGGCTATCGCGACCTGCGCCTGGGCCTGGAACGGGCGTCCGCGCGGGAGACGACCATGCGGGTGGCTGTGGGCGCGGTGTGCAAGCGTCTCCTGGCCGAGTTCGGCATCGTTATCGGTTCCTACGTGGTGGAGACGGGTGGCGTAATAGCCCACGTGCCCGAGGAGATGCCCTACGAGGAGCGCTTCGCGCGGGCCGAGGAGAACGACGTGCGCTGCCCCGTGCCCGAGGCTGCGGAAGCCATGCGCCGCCGCATCTCGGAAGTTATGCAAGCCCGGGACACGGTTGGGGGCGTGTACGAAGTGGTGGCGTTGAACGTTCCCCCGGGGTTGGGCTCCCACGTTCACTGGGATCGGCGGCTCACCGCGCGCGTTGCCGCGGCCATGCTCAGTATTCCGGCCATGAAGGGCGTGGAAATCGGACCGGCGTTCGAGAACGCGCGCAAACAGGGCACCGAGGTGCACGACGAAATCTTCCTCGAAGGGGACGACCTGGTGCGCCGCACCAATCGCGCCGGCGGTCTCGAGGGCGGGATAACCACAGGGATGCCCCTTGTCGTGCGCGTGGCAATGAAGCCCATCAGCACGACCCTGACACCCTTGCGTTCGGTTGACCTGGCAACGGGAGAACCCGCGGCAACCCGGTACGAACGGTCGGACTTCAGCGCCGTACCCCGCGCCGCGGTGGTGGGGGAAGCCATGCTGGCGATTGTGCTGGCGGATGCACTGGTGGAGAAGTTGGGCGGGGATAGTCTGGAAGAGATGCGTTCGCGTTTCGGCACGCTGCGACAGGCACGGCTTTCAGAGTTGCCCATGGACAACGTGCCTTGGCGTTTTGGGTACGAAGCGTAGAAGACGTTGGCTCATAGAGCGTTGGCAAGGACAGCGTGGAGGGCTTCTTCGCGCCAAGATAAATTTGGCGATTTTGACCCCTTTCATATAATGAAATAAGCACGGTGCCCTGCCGTATGGATCATTCCCCCAGAATTCTTTCCCAGGAGGAGAGCACCATGAAGGATGCTTTGAAACGGGTTGCCAAGGCATACATTTCCTTCGCCGACGGACTCTCGGAAGTCACTGGGGAAATCTCCAAGTACTTAGTCATTGTGCTGATCATTGTAGGTGTTGCTAATGTTGTGCTTCGCTATGCCGGCCAGTTGATGGGTAAAAAGTTGGTGAACAACTCCATTATCGAAACCCAGTGGTATCTCTACACGTTGGTCTTCTTGCTTGGCTTTGGATACATTCTAAAGCACGGGATTAACGTACGCGTCGATTTTTGGTATGCTGAACAGCCCATCAAGACACGAGCCTGGATTGACCTCATTGGCCACCTTATCGGCCTTATCCCCTTTACCATTCTTGGCCTCTACATTACATGGAAACCTGTGTTGCGTTCATGGGGCTTGCGGCCGGATGGAACATGGGGACCCTGGGAAATGTCGCCCGATCCCAACGGCCTACCTCGGGCCCCCATCAAATCTATGGTTATCGTTGCCTTTGCGATCCTTCTCATTCAAGGTATAGCCGAAATACTAAAACTAATCGGTGTTCTCTTGGAAGGCGAAGAGGTCATCGAAGAGGTAGAAGTCGAATCCATCTTGGAGAAGGAAGCACCTCTGCGCATTGAGTGAGCGTTGGGCAGGACAGGGCGCCAGAGGTTGGATTCTCTCCATCACGTGATCTAACCTCGCTTTGATCTTCACCAGGATGATGCACGAGATAAATCTTCAGGAGGACTAATCGTTCGTCATGACTGGATTAGAGTGGATCGCCATCGTGATGTTTATTCTTTTCCTCTTTCTGCTCCTAAGCGGCTACCCGGTGGCCTTTTCATTTGCTGGAACGGCGCTGGTATTTGGGGCCATTGGGATGGCGCTGGGAGAGTTTCCCCTAAGCCGGTTGGGGTTGCTTCAAAACCGCTGGTTTGGTGCAATGTCCGATTATACTCTATTGGCCATCCCCTTCTTCGTGTTTATGGGGGCTATGTTTGAGAAGTCGGGGTTGGCCGAGGAATTGCTGACGACTATTGGTATGCTGTTAGGCCCCCTGCGTGGCGGTCTGGCCTTGGCCGTGGTCATTGTGGGGACATTGTTGGCCGCGGCAACGGGAGTGGTGGCCGCTACGGTTATTGTGATGGGTATGCTGGCACTGCCCGTTATGGTACGGTATAAGTACGATCACAAGTTGGCAACGGGCATTATCGTGGCCTCGGGCACGATGGCCCAGTTGCTCCCGCCCAGTTTGGTGCTCGTCGTGCTGGCCGACCAGGTGGGGATTTCCGTGGGTGACCTCTTCATGGGGGCGCTGATTCCAGGGCTTATCCTCTCCGGGTTGTATGCCCTTTACGTCATTTACGTCGCCATTCGATACCCTGACAAGGCTCCGGCCCTGCCCCCCGAGGCTCGGACATTGCACGGCTGGCCGCTTATTCGCCGGGCGTTGTTGATGGTTGTGCCCCCGCTCTTCCTGATCTTCGCCGTGCTGGGCAGCATCTTCTTCGGCATCGCCACCCCCACGGAGGCGGGCGCGGTAGGCGCGGCCGGTGCGACCCTCCTGGCCCTCATCAATCGCCAGTTGAACTGGCAGATCGTGAAAGAGGCCGCCCGCTCGACGGCCAACATCACCTCACTGGTACTCATGATTTTGTTCTGTTCGACATTCTTTGGTCTCGTTTTCGATCAGTTAGGCGGGCAACGATGGGTCACCAACGTGCTCTCCAATCTGCCCGGCGGTTATTGGGGCTTTGTCATAGTGGCCAACATTGCGGTGTTCTTGCTCGGTATCAACCTCGAGTTCCTGGAGATCAGTTTCATCGTGATGCCTCTCTTCGTACCTGCCGCGGAGCGATTGGGGGTTGACTTGGTATGGTTTAGCGTGATGATGGCTATCAACCTTAACATGGCTTTCATCTCCCCCCCTGTAGGCTTCTCCCTCTTCTACCTGCAAAGTGTGGCGCCGGAAGAGGTGGAAACGCTGGACATTCACAAAGGGGCACTACCGTTCATGGTGCTGCAAGGAATTGCCTTGATCATCGTCATGCTGTTCCCGCAGACCGTCACGTGGCTGGTGAACCTGGCGTCAGCGTAGTTTAAGAAGGGATGCAGCAGGAAGAGTACCCTATTGAGGGGAGATGCAAGGAAGGCGGGGCAACGTACGTTGCCCCGCCTTCCTTTTTGAGGATTACCGTTCCTTGCCCAGGTATGTGAGCATGGCCGTCTCGGCCAGACCATGCCATCGTTGGATGCTGTCTCGGAACTTCTTCCACTCCTTGAAGATGGTGGCAAAGTCCTGATCCTTAGCGGCCAGTTCGTCAAAGAGTTCGAACGCCGCCTCTTCCGCCGCCTTCATGACGTCGTCCGGGAAGGGACGCAGTTCGACCTTGCCCGTCGCCATAATTTCTTCCAGCGCGGGCGGGTTCTTGGCATCGTAGCGGGCCAACATAATCATATTGGCTTCCATTGCCGCGGTTTTAATGATTTCCTGGTAAATTTCGGGCAATTTCTTCCATTCTTCCAGATTGATCTGGATTTCCAACGCCGGGCCTGGCTCCCACCATCCGGGATAGTAATAATACTTCGTCACCTTGTGGAAGCCCATCTTGGTGTCATCGTAAGGGCCTACCCACTCGGCTGCATCGATAGCCCCTGTTTGCAGAGCCTGGAAGATCTCGCCACCGGGCAGCACCTGTACGGTTACACCCAGCCGGTCCATTACCTTGCCGCCCAGGCCTGGAATGCGCATCTTCAGGCCCTTGAGATCGTTGACGCTGTTGATTTCCTTGTTGAACCAGCCTCCCATCTGGACACCGGTGTTCCCGGCCAAAAATTGAATGATCCCGAAGCGTTCCATGTAGAACTCTTGCAGAAGTTTTCCACCGCCTCCCTCGTAGAACCATGCGTTCTGCTGGCGTGCGGTCAGGCCGAAAGGCAATGCGGTGCCAAAGGCGCACACGGGGCTCTTGCCGATGTAGTAGTATGCCGCAGTGTGGCCAATGGGTACAGACCCGGCTTCGACCACGTTCATGACCTCCAGGCCAGGGGCCAACTCACCGGCCGCGCGAGCCTTCATCCTGAATTTACCACCGGTCATGGCCGTCACACGTTCGGCAAACACCTGGGCTCCACCATAGATGGTGTCCAATCCCGGAGGCCAACTTGTAGCAATTTCCCAGTTCAGTTCTGGCAAGGATTTGTCAGCCGCAGCCTCCTTCTGGAGTTCCTCGGCCTTCTTGGACGTTTCTTCGGCGGGTTTTTGCCCACAGGCAGCGAGGGTTCCCAAAGCAGCAGCACCTAACCCCCCCTTTGCGGCGAGTTCGAGGAAACGGCGTCGATCCATCTTACTACTCATGGCTCTCCTCCTCCGTGAAGATGATCGCCCCTCACCATTTGGTGTTGTGGCCATTGAATGCTGTCCATACTGGTGATGAAGGGCCGATTCCCTGGGGGATGTACAGGAAGCGGAAGCAATACCCTTGCATGTAGGATGGCGCTATTATAGAAAAGGGGTCATTGGGTGTCAAATTTCCCTCCCCTCAAGTCATAAGCGATGACATTTGACGTAAATGTTGGTTGCAGCGTACACTTAGTACGGACGTTCGTAGAACTACTGTTTGGGGAGGTGGGGGATGAGGAGAGAATTGACCGAACAGCGAGAGCGCATTTTGCGTTTTATGTATGCCTACCAGCGCACGAACGATAGACCTCCCACAGTGCGGGAAATTCAACGGGCGCTGGACATTTCGTCCACGGCAGTGGTCAAGCACCATCTGGATCGGCTGGAACGGTTCGGGTACATTTACCGGGAACCTCGGGCCTCGCGCGGCCTGCGCCTCACGGACAAGGCCCGGCGCTGGCTGGCCGAACAAGGCCTCCTCGCCGAATCCGAGTGGACAGGCCCCGAGCGCACCGTGCGCGTGCCCATCGCCGGTTACATCGTGGCGGGGGCCCCTGTCGCTTCCTACCCGACGACCGACGAGGACATCGACACCATCGAACTCACGCGCGACCTGCTCCCCCAAACGGAAAACGTGTACGCACTACGCGTGCGCGGGGATTCCATGGTGGATGCGTCGGTGCACGATGGCGATTTGGTCATCCTCCGGCAGCAGGAAGACGCCAACAACGGCGACATGGTGGCCGTGTGGTTGGAGGATGACCAGGAGACGACGTTGAAGTACTTCTATCGGGAGGGGGGAAAGGTCCGGCTGCAGCCCGCGAATCCGGCCTATGAGCCGATCATCAAGCCCGCGGACGTGGTGCGCGTGCAGGGGAAGGTAATCGCCATCATTCGTCGTCTGGCGGCGTAGGGGATGTGGCACCGTTCTGGAGGCGGGCCAAGGCCTCCTGGCTGACGCGCGCGTAGGCCAGGCTCAACGTCTCGCGCACATCCTGTGCCACTGCACGGTCGGGGAAATCCCCCAGCCGGCGGAGCATCATGTCCGGCAGGGGGGGCGCGTCCGCTCGGGGTGTAAGATCGCGCAGCGCGTCGGGCTGTCCCCAGAAGTTCGCGATGCTCTCCTCCAACGTCATTCCCCCGGATTCTTCTCTCTTCTCCGCGGAAAGATCCTCGCTCGTGTAGCGTTCCCTCAGCGCTTCCATGACCTCGTCCTTGGCGCGCCCGCGCAGGGAAAAGATGAGGAAGGGATCGTAATCGAACATTTCCCCCAGCACGTAGAAGACCGCGGCGATGTGTTTGCAGGGCACGGCCCAATCGGGGCAGGAGCAGGTCATGTAGATTTCCTCGTCGCTGCTGGGGAAGAGGTGGACTCCTGCCGCCTCAAAGGCCTCTTCGATGTTCTTGGGCATTTCCCCCGCCAGGAGTTTGGCCATGAAGACCGCGCGCGCGGTCATGGCATCCATGACCCGCTCCCATTGGCCGTCGTCCAGAACCGCAAAGGAGATTTCCACAGTGTAAGGCCGTACCCGTCGTC
>JALWHQ010000416.1 GCA_026983525.1 Anaerolineae bacterium
GCGTTGGGGTGGGAGTGCTTTGAGCGCATCCCACCAGGGCGATAACGGCAACCGCGACCACGGCGATGGTCAGCAACACGTGTTTGGTCATTGTAGGCGTTCTCCTTTGTACACTGCACGTTTTTGCCGGACTTTTGACAGGGCCCCGGGGCTTGGGGAAGGGGGGCATGTTGTGGGTCGGCAAAGCCGACCCACAACATGCAGGCCGTCTACCTCCCCCTTTCCCGTCCTCCCTCCTTGCTCACGGCGGGCATTTATCAAACGTCCGGCTTTCATATGGGCGTAAGCGCCGAAGTGATTGTATCATACGGGGTGAGGAAGAAGAAAGGACAACGAGGCGCTGGACTTCGACGGTAAAGTCGAGGTCCGACCGGTACCCCGAGCGAGGATGCCACATGGCCGAAAAGGTGCGGTTGCAGAAAGTCATTGCTGCGGCGGGCATCGCGTCCCGTCGCAAAGCCGAGGAATTGATCCGGGCCGGGCGTGTGCGGGTCAACGGCAAAGTGGTGCGCGAACTGGGCGTCAAGGTCGACCCGGAGAAAGACATCATCGAAGTGGATGGGCGACGTATTCGTCCGCCGCGCGGCCACGTGTACATTCTACTGCACAAACCGCGCAGTGTACTTTCCACCACATCGGATCCCTTTGGCCGCCCCACCGTTATCGACTTAGTCCCCACCGACCGCCGAGTGTTCCCCGTAGGTCGACTGGACGCGGATTCGGAGGGGTTGATGCTCCTTACCGACGATGGCCTGCTCGCCGAACGGCTCTCACACCCCCGTTACGGCCATCGCAAGGAGTACATTGCTCTGGTCATTGGCACCCCCACTGAAAAGGAACTGCGCGCGCTGCAGCGGGGCATCGTGCTGGAGGATGGCCGCACCGGTCCGGCCGAGGTGAAAGTCCTGGGTCGCCGCGTCCCCCAGGAAGTATTGGACGCGGGCGTCCCCGGGTTACAAAAAGTATCCCCACGCGGATTCTCCTGGCTACGCATTGCCATCGCCGAGGGAAGGAAGCACCAGGTACGGCGCATGCTGAAGGCCGTGGGGCACCCTGTTATTCGGTTGATTCGCGTGGCCATAGGCCCGCTGCGCCTCGGGCGGTTACAGCCCGGCCAGTGGCGGGCGTTGACGCCCAAGGAAAAGGAGCGCCTCTTCCAAGAGGTGGGATTAAATCACGAGCGGAAAAAATGACCCAAGATGGTCTTCCAAACACAAGACACCAGAACAGCTTATGCCCGATGTAGGAACTCCGGGTGATATCAGAAGGGGAGGCGCTTTCAGCGGCTTGGCTCCCAGGCTCCCGAAGCCCGCGAGACTTCGGGAGCCTGGTCTTAGTTTACCATCAGGCTGCGTTCCTTCCCGCGACATTAATCCACAACCTCATTGCTGGGCTGAACCAAATCCCGGAGCAGGTGCTCTAAGCCCGTTTCATTGACGACTGTGAGGGCATGTAACCTATTCAACTGTCCGACAGTCCTCTCATCCAGCCCAAGGACAACCAAGAGACTGCGGCTGATGGGCAACCCCAACATCCCTCGCATTCTCTCATATTTATGAATGTGCATTTGATAATTTCCTGTCTTTGCCTCAATCCAGATGGGCACGGTCTCCCCCTGCGGAAGGAATAGCCAATCCAGTTCTGCCCCGCTTCCATTGGGCAACTGTACCTGAACACCGTGCAGTGCATGAAACTCGCGATTATACTCCCGCATAATTCGGCTGAATTTCAAGAACACATACCGCTCGAACCATTGTCCAGTAAAGAAGTTTATTGCGTGCCCCGATCGGGCTGGCGCAGCACGTAGTCGTTTGCTTACTTTGCTGTAATCGTAACTTGCAAGAAGCGCCAACCGGTACAATTCAGTGCCAATATGCGTAACCTTGGCAATTTCCTCACTTCGCACTCCACGCATGTGCAAAGTGAACTCCTCCCCACTGTCCTGTTTGCGGCGAATCTCTGCCAGGAAGGAGCGTAGCGATGCCATGTCCGCATAATGGTCTCCCATTTGTCGAACAATGGGATCCAAGTCATCGCCTTCCGGACGGACACTACTTCTCGCCAGTATCTCCAGGCCCCTCTTCGTAAGCCACCGTTCTAACGGATTCTCATCTGCCAGCACTCCCTCACCGTTCTTCTCGGGCTCTACAGTCGCGAGGGAATCCCCCGAACCTGACAGATCCATTAGAGGAACCTGCTCTACGACACCCTGATTTACCTCTCCCTGGGTCTTCTGAAGTTCATAGAGAGAGGCAAGTTCCTGCACCTGCGCGGACAGGATGGCCAATGTATTTGCTATCTCCCGCAGGTGGTCATGCAGTGAGTTCTTATACATGGGCTACCCTCCTTCATAATTGAACACCATGTTTGTTGAATCAATTACTTCTCCGCCCCACATTGCGTTGTTAATGTGCCACGTTTCAATACACTTCGTGAATGTAGATACGAGTCATGATACGCCTACGTTACAGATTTGCCAGATTGTTCTTTTGATCCCGGTCGATAAGCGGCAAGGACAAATCCTCCCACCATTGCCCTGGGTGTACAAGATTCGGGGGACGCGTACCCAATATCTTGACGTTTGCCAAAGCCTCCCACCCCATGTACCCTAACGTGAACCTCCTCCCTTCCTGGCTATGACCATGTCCAAAGGAGCGAGAAGAAAATGGAGCGGGCGCACAAGTTGGTCACCAACCCTTCGAGGACTCTGGCCTTACCACTGGTATTGGCCGTTGACATTGGTACTTCATCCGCGCGAGCGCTTCTCTTCGATGCACAAGGCCATCCGGTAGAGGGGGCTGCCGCTCGCGCTCAATACACTATCCGCACCTCTAAAGAGGGAGCCGCCGAAGCCGACCCTATTGTCCTAACACAGGTCATTGAAGCCTGTATCGACGAGGTGCTATCCCGCGCAGGAGACCTGGCCGCACACATCTCGGCGGTCACCTCGTGTTCGTTCGTCAGCAACGTGATGGGCGTGGACGCGCACGGTTACCCGTTGACGCCCCTCTATACGTATGCAGATACCCGCCCAAGCCACGAAGTCCACCTCCTACGCCAACGCCTCGACGAACGAGCAATCCATCGCCGCACGGGATGCCGCTTTCACACCAGTTACCTGCCCGCCCGCTTCTTGTGGATCCAACGCACCCGGCCGGACCTCCTCTCGCGCGTGTGGCGATGGATGTCCATCGGGGAGTACCTGGAATGGCGCCTGTTTGGCGAGGCTGCCGTCTCGTATTCCGTCGCGTCATGGACGGGACTGCTGGACAGACGGCGCTTGACGTGGGATGCAGAGTTGCTGGCCGCTCTGCCCATTGATGAGGAACACCTTTCCCCCCTGACGGATGTGAGCGCCCCCCGCCGAGGATTGCGTGCCCCCTACGCGGAACGCTGGCCCGCCCTCCGTGACGTGCCCTGGTTCCCGACGATTGGGGATGGCGCGGCGGCCAACGTGGGGAGCGGTTGTGTGACCCCCACGCGCGTTGCACTGACCGTGGGCACGACCTCGGCCATGCGCATGGTCACCGCGGAAGACGTAGAGGACGTTCCCTGGGGATTGTGGTGTTACCGAGTGGATGGGCGGCGCTCGCTACCCGGAGGCGCCCTGAGTGAGGGGGGAAACGTTTTCGCCTGGTTGCGCCAGATGCTTCGCTTGCCCGAAAGTGACGACCTGGAGGCAGCCCTGTCCGCTATGGAGCCCGATGGGCACGGCCTCACCGTCCTGCCCTTCATTGCCGGGGAACGCAGTCCGGGGTGGCACGAACACGCGCGCGCGACTATCCACGGCCTCTCCCAGGCCCACACGCCCCTGGACGTCATGCGCGCGGGCCTGGAGGCGGTCGCCTATCGCCTGGCTGCGGTGTTCGACCTCCTGCGCCCCCTCTTGCCCGACCGGGTGCACATCGTCGGCAGTGGGGGCGGACTTCAACACTCCCGCACGTGGGTGCAAATCATAGCCGACGTGTTGGGCCAGCCCGTGTCCATTTCCACCGTCGAGGAAACATCTGCCCGCGGGACGGCCCTGCTGGCCCTGGAAGCCCTGGGGGTCTTGAAGGACCTGGAAGAAGCGCCGCTTTTCGTGGGCGAGACCTTTGTGCCGGACCCAACTCGGCACGAGCGTTATCGGGCCGCTCGCGCGCGACAGGCAGAACTGTATCGGCGGCTGGTGGGAGAAGGTGGGGGAAATGTGATGCGTGATGCGTAATGCGTGAGGCCTGAGGCGTGATGTGTGATATGTGGGGTGAGGCGCGGGTGAGTTGGTGATGTACCGATTTGGAGCGCTGATTTTTTGCTCTTCCCCATGTGTGCCTCTATACTACACGGTTAGTTGCGCGCCGCTCGGGATGGAGGTCCCCCTCAATGCCGCGTGCGCGCGATCCATTCCCAGGAAAGGAGTAGGACGGTCGCTATGAATACCAGGGCCAACGGTCCGTACGTGGAGGAAATCCTGCTCGAAGGGCATATCATCGACTCCCTGATTCTGCCCCGGGCGTTCGATCTGATTATGGACTTGGGAGGTAACTTCGAGGTCGAGGAGATTCGCGTCGGACGCAGTAAGACGGAGCCCAGTTTCGCGCGCATGAAGGTCTTTGCCCAGACGGAGGACCAGATGCGCCGCATGATTCGGGCCCTGCAAGACCTGGGCGCGCAATTGGTGGACGGTGAGGACGTGCAGACCGCGCCCGCGCCCGTGGATGGGGCCGCGCCTGACGACTTTTACTCCACCACCAATCTTCCCACCGAAGTACGCTTGAACGGGCGTTGGGTTCCGGTGGAAGGCCCCGAGATGGACCTGGTCATTGTCGTCGATCGGGAGGCTGGTCGCGCGCGCACCAAGCCCCTGGCCGACCTGCGCCGGGGGGAGGAAGTGGTCGTCGGGCACCGAGGAATTCGGGTTCACCCCATGGAGCGCGAGCGCGATATGGAAGTGTTCTCCTTCATGCGCAACGAGGTATCCTCGGAGCGTCCCAACCGTGTGGCCATAGGACTCATCGCCGAGGAAATGCAAAAGATTCGCGCCCGGGGCGGCAAAATTCTTTTCGTCGTCGGACCTGCTGTCATCCACAGTGGTGCGGGTGAATACCTGGCCCGTCTCATACGCGGTGGCTATGTCCATGTGCTCTTTGGAGGCAACGCCATTGCCGTGCACGATGTGGAAAACCAACTCTTCGGCACCAGCCTGGGAGTGGACATCAAGACCGGACTTCCCGTGCCGGGGGGACATGCCCATCACATGCGGGCCATCAACAAGATTCGCCAAGCCGGAGGATTACGCCAGGCCGTGGAACAGGGCATCCTCACCGGCGGCGTAATGTACGAATGTGTGCGCAACAACGTGGAAATGGTGCTGGCAGGTTCTATCCGCGATGATGGCCCTATGCCGGATGTCATCACCGATGTCATCGAGGCACAAAGGGCCATGCGTCGAGCACTCAATGGGGTGGAGATGGCCATTATGATGGCCACCATGCTTCACTCCATCGCCACCGGAAACTTGTTACCTGCAACGGTCAAGGTCGTTGTCGTGGACATCAACCCTGCGGTGGTGACGAAATTGGCCGATCGCGGGTCATTCCAAGCCGTAGGGCTCGTAACCGATGGTGAACTGTTCCTGCGAGAGTTAGCCGAAGAATTGGGCGTCAATGGGCCACAATCAGCATAACATCATCGACGGGGCTCACCCATGAGAAGGAGGTCTTGATGCCGTACTTCGAGCCGCAACCTATGCGTGTGAAGTGTCCAAACTGCGGCGCGGAATTAACCGTGCCTGTGTTCACCATTATAGATGCCAAGGACATGCCCGACGCGGTCCAGGCCCTTATCATCGGGGCCTTGAACGTCTTCCAATGTCCTCAATGCGGAACATCGGGACTTTTGGATGTGCCCCTTATGTACCATCATGGAGAAAAACAGTTAGCATACCTTTACTTCCCGACGCGCGTGAACATGCCCCAGCCCGAGCGCCAGAAAGTGATCGGCGAAATCACGCGCGCGCTGATGCGCACCCTCCCCGAAGACCATCCCAAGGGTTACCTCCTCCGGCCGCGGGAGTTCCTCACCTTGCCCAGTTTCCTCGATGCCGTAATGGAGGCCGAGGGTATCGACAAAGAAATACTGGAAGAGCGAAGACGCAAGGGCGAAATCATCGACAAACTGCTGGCCGTGGTCGACGACAATCTGGCCTTCTCGGCCGTGGTAGGACAGTACAAGGACAAACTGGACGCCGAGTTCTACGAACTTCTGCGATACGCGCGCGAGACGGCCCAACTCTTGGGGCACAAGGAAGAAGCCGAAAAACTGGAGCGCCTACGCCAAAAACTCCTACCGCTGACAGAAGCAGGCAAGCGTGAGCGCGCGTTGGACAAAGCTGTGGAATTCTTACGCTCCAACCCCGACCGCAAACAATTCTTGCAGCGCCTCCTCGAGGCAGAAGACGACATCGAAGTGGAAGCCCTCGTCAAAGTGGCACGCCCCTTGGCCGACTACGCCTTCTTCCAAATGCTGTCGGAACGGATTCGACAGGCTGAAAGACAAGGGGACAAGGAAAAGGCCAAACGATTGTCCGCCCTGCGTGACCGAGTGTTGGAAATTACCCAAGCGGTGGACAAAGCGACCGAAGACGCGCTCAACCAGGCCGCAGCCCTATTGCGCACTCTGCTGAGCGCCCCCAACCTGGAAAAGGCTATAGAAGACAACTTAGACAAGATCGACGATACCTTTCTATTCGTTCTAACTGCGCAGTTGCAAGACGCGCGCAAGCGGGGGATGCGTGAAATCGCCAACTCACTTCAACGCGTGTGGAACGCTGTACGTCGCAAGCTGCGCCCGGATGTCCCTCCAGAAATCCTGATTATCGAGGACCTCATGGGGCTGGATTATCCCGATGGAACCCGGGAATACTTGGAACTGGTCCGGGATGAACTTTCCAATGACCTCTTTACTCTAATGGAGGCAGTGGCCGCCGATCTGGAACGCCAAGGCATGAAGGAAGAAGCGAAGCGGCTACGTGCTATTCGTGGCCAAGCAATGGGTGTACTGGCAGCCTCGACGGCTTAAGTATGAATTTGTTAATAGCGTTCCGAACTCTTGAAGAGTTCGGAACGCTACCAACAAAGCGCAAGGAAAAACGGTGAACACGATACCGATTGTGGGAACGCGCGCTCGTTGGATACTCTTGCTGGGACTCCTCTTATTTCTGGCCATCGGGAGGGAACGCACCGCGCATGCCACCCCATCCCTCTCCGAACTCATGCCACCTCCCGATGACGAAATCGTCCTTCTTACCAGCATCGGGCGCATCATCGTCGTGGATCCGCGCACACCCGCCTACGTCCAACCCGTCTCCTTCCAGTCCAAATCGACCGGATGGCAACGCTTGGCCCTCGGCGACGTAAACGGAGATGGCGATCAGGAAATCATCGCCCTGAAACCCACCCAACTCCACATCTTCGACCCGGTCGTGCAACCTGGGAGTGTCCCCATCTCCACCACTATCGTTCCGCCGACGGGCCAATGGCACCTGGTGGCTACCGGCGACATGGACGGTGACGGCCAGGATGAAATCCTGGCCTCCCACACGACAGGCCAACCGGATACACCGGAGAAGGTCGTCGTCCTCGACCCAAATGCGGACGGATCGACATTTCAGGAAGTCTACACTCACGCGCTGGAAGTGCCCGTCAAAGCGCTGGATGCGGGAGACGTGGACGGTGACGGGTGGGAAGACGGGGTCGTGCTGGGGGATATCCGCGCCCTGTTTTTCGTCTTTCAGGGAGGATTGTGGGACACCCTGGTCAATTACTTCGAACTCAAGCCCTGGCTGGCCCTTTCCGTAGGCCAGGTGCAGGGAGATTCGGCCCGAGCCGAGATTGCAACCTCGCGCCTCGCCCCCGATGACTGGGACTCCTATCTCCTCTACCAGTGGGTCGGCGGTGGCAACGTGGTGACCATCGACCAGGTACCTTACCACCCCGCGATGGATGATCTGGATACCTTTGATATGAATGGGGATGGAGACGAGGAAGTCCTCCTGGTGCGGAGCGACGATTCCGCTGTACCCGTCATTGTGCGGAATCCTGCCGGCCCCGCGCTCATGCGAGACATCCAAATTTGGGCCGGGCCGGGTTGGAAGCGCATCGCGGGCGGGGATATCGACGGTGATGGCCTGGGGGAGATCGTCATCCTCAAAGAACGCGGACTGCGCATGTACCTGGAGCCCGAACTCAGTGATCGCCAGGAAACGCGCGCGGGCAATTTTCTGTTAGAACTCGCGGTAGGGAACCTGGACGGCTCCGGCATCATCACTGCGCCTGTCCTACGCTTGAGTGCCAATACCATCTCCTTTCACTATGAAGCCTACACCCTCCCCCCTGCCCAGTACATTACGGTGGAAAATGCAGGGGCGGGGGGAAGCATTCCCTGGCAGGCCACAGTGGTGGAAGGGGGGAATTGGCTACGTATTTCCCCCACATCGGGCACTACACCCGGTCAGTTGGTTTTCAGTGTGGAGCCGCGTCATTTGCGTGCCGGCAGTTATGAGGGGAGGGTGCGCGTGGAAGCGCCGGGCGCGCTCGATTCCCCCCAGGACGTGGTTGTTCGTCTGACCGTGGTCACCCCTGTGCTGGAGGTACAGCCGCGCTCCGTGGGCTTCGACGCCCAGAAGGGGCACGCCCCCATAAACCGGGTCGTCGGTATCCGCAACGTGGGGGTGGGGGGGAGTATTGGGTGGCGCGCGCGTGAGGTGGAGGATGAGCCCTGGCTGACTATCACCCCTGTCACAGGCACAACTCCAGCCGAACTGACTATCGTGGTCGATCCGACCCAAATGGAGCCGGGCACGTATATCGCCCAGGTGAGCATCGCCGCGGACGATCCCGTCGTAAGCAACAGTCCCATTACGGTTACCGTTGTGGCCAACATCTACCCACCGGTATTGGACGTTTCACCGACGTCCTTTTACCTGAATGCGATACCGGGAAAGGTCTATTCTCCCTTCTTGGTACGTATACAACAACGGGGAGTGCCTGATGGGCAGGCTATCCGATGGGTGGCTGGCGTTATACCCAGCGTACATAGTCTGCCCAATGGGATTCAGACCCTGACTAACGTGACCCACGTTGCTCGCGAAGGCGTCATGTTCGAATACGACGGGAAGCAAATCCTTGTCCCATCTCTGGATTGGGTAACGCTCGACCCGTGGTACGGGACAACCCCCAGCATCATGGCCGTTCGCGTGGCTGTGGATCGAATGACGCCGGGCGTGTATTACGCCACCATTGTGGTCGACGGAGGGCCGGGAACGGCAAACCGTTTTCAGGGTATCGATCTAAAAGTGGTCATACCGGCCCAAAGAACTCACCTTCCGTACGTTGAGCAAAAAGGGGCGCCCTAATAGAATGAGGTTGGAGAAGATAACCGCGCTGGATGTGGACAGCCGATTGGCACGTATTCTGCGCGTGTTGACCGACGCGCTGGAACAGTTTCTGCGCGCGGAGGATTGGGAGTCGGCCATCAACGATGTATTAGCCGACTTAGGGAAGGCCGCGGGTGTTAGTCGGGTGTGCATCTTCGCCAATGATGTGGATGATCAAGGGCGGCAGAGCAACACGTTGCGGTACGAGTGGACGGCCGAGGGCGTTACTCCTTGGTTATCGAAAACGATGCCACCTCTCCAAACAACACCTTCTCCCTGGTATGAATTGGGACGATGGAGTGAGACTTTGGCGCGGGGGGAAATTATCGTGAGCAACGTTCATGATCTGCCCCCCGCGAAACGGACGATGTTGCAGGATTATCGTTTGATGTCCACCCTTGTTGTACCCATTTTCGTTCAGGGAGAATGGTGGGGCTTCATCACTTTCGACGATTACACCCGCGAACGTGACTGGAGCCCTGTGGAGGTCGATGCTCTTCGCGGGGCCGCCAACCTGTTCGCAGCTGCTCTGGAACGTCGTCTCATGGAGGAAAAAGCGCGTCGCACCTCGCGCGCGCTCTCGGTCGTAGGTGAAATCCTAAACGCGCTCAATGCCTCACCGGACGTGGAAAAAGCATTCCCCCACGTGGTCAAAGGGTTGCGGTCTCTCGTCGGATGTGATCGGGTAAGTCTGGCACTCCTCGAAGAGGATGGGCGCTTCTTCAGGTTGGTCGCGCTCGATCAGCCTCGTCCGGAATTGGAAGAGGGCGTGCGCCTTCCGGTAGACATCACCTCCGTGGCCAAGGACATTCTGGCCGGGCGTCCTCACCTCACCCCAGACCTTGCCCAAGAGTGCGACACTCCAGCGGAACAAGACCTCTACAAAGGAGGACACCGTTCGCGTGTAAACATCCCCTTACGGGTCGAAAGGGAGATCCTCGGGAGCTTGAACTTAGCCTGGCCAGTGGTACACGGGTATCGTGAGGAAGATATTCCCCTCCTCCAGCAGATCGCCGATGCCCTGGCCCTTGCCATTGAGCGCACGAGCTTCCTCCGCATGGTAGAGCACCGCCGCGAAGTCGCGGAGGCATTGAGAGAAGCAGGGCTGGCCCTTGTTTCCGACCTGGATGTAGAACAAGTAATGGACCGCATTCTCACCCAGGTCAAGCGGGTCATCCCTTATGACAGCGCGACAATCTTCTTGCACAAGGGAGATCACTTACGAGTTGCTGCCATTCGCGGCTTCCCCGATGTCAAGGAAGCCACACAACGCCCCTATCCGACAGACAACGGGCTCTTTGCCGAAATTGCACGCACGCGTCATCCTTTGTACCTGGAGGATGCCCAGAAGGATCCGCGGTTTGAGAACTGGAATCACCCCTATGAGATTCGCGGATGGCTGG
>JALWHQ010000417.1 GCA_026983525.1 Anaerolineae bacterium
CTGACCACGTTCACCCGCCCTCCTAACTTGAGGGCCCCTCGAACGATAGCCAGGGGAACCCGGACGTTCACGCGCGCGCGGCCTGTAATTGTGTCTGTAACGCGAATCTTCAACCAGCGCCCCTTCTGACCCGCAACCGACGCTTGTCCATCACTGGAATGGGTTTCCTCTCCTGCTTCCAGTGCTTCCAACAAGTGCGCCGCCTCCTCAGGGGTAATGGAGCCATCCGCTACCATTTGCAAAATCTTCATTTGCTCTTCTCGGTTAGGCATGATACTTTCCTCCTGTTTTGGCTTTCCTACCGAAAACAGCGCGGGAAAACGACGACGAAGGGATTGAACAGACATGTCAAACCTCCTCACTTAATATTCAATATGAGGTCAGTCTTCCCTGCCCTCCAGACGACTTATCGCCTCGTCGACGGTGATACGTCCGGCGGCCAAGTCATCCAAAATGGCCTGTCGTTCTTCAGGACTAAGCCGCGATGAGGTTCCAGATTCTGCCGTGTACCCCAAGGCGCGAATAACCTTGTGAAGGCGGGCGCGCGCAGTGGGATAGGAGATGTTGAGAATTTCCTGCACTCGATTCAATTTACCCTCCGCGCGCAGAAAGATTTCCACGAACTCCTGATCCTCTCTGGAAAGGCGCGCCAACCGAGGCAAGGCAAATACCCCCTCCACGGCCGTCCCACACGAACGACAACGTAAGCGTTCCACATACATCTCATTGCCACATACAGGACACACCCCTGGCACTGAGTGAACCGCCATAAATCCTCCTCATTAAGCGTTCGGATTCTCTCGGTGATGCCACAGCCTTTTCCAACCGGAAAAGGCCAACGATTCCTCTACCAATCCGTTCTCCTACCCCACATGTGTTTCCCTACAGAGCCTGCGCAGACCCCCCACAAAAATATAGCACGGAACATCTATTTTGTCAAGCCAGAATTTGATATATTTGATATTATGTGGAATATTTTTAAGAACAAGGGGAGTAGGTCCCCAAAATTGTGTCCCCGGATGAAAAAGACGGTTCGTGAGAAGGCTCCACCTCTCATTTGCTTTCACCCTACGGCAGGGGTATAATCCTCCCCGTCAACAAGAGAACTGGGGTCCCGGAAAGCCAGAGCACGTCCGCATAACTTCACTATAATCTCACCTCATTCAATATGGACTTGATGACGCATCAAAAAATACCAAACGGAGTTGGGGTTGCCTCATCAGAGTGAGAGAGTTAGCCAAGCTCTAAGGGGTTGGCTTAGCTTACTTGAAGATCGGCAGCGCTTCCCAATGATGGGGTAAAGTCTATAAGCGTTCCCCAGGGTTGGAACAGAAGGGGGCGTGGCTCTGATGGTCAGCGATCACGTTCATACAGTTCGCTTGTATCTGTTGGGACAATTCCGAGCCTTGGTGGGCAACCCTCCGAAAGAGCGCAAAATCGGGGCCCTACATGGACGTCGCCTGCTGGCGTATCTCGCACTCCAGAGGAATCCCCCTCCATCGCGTGCCCTGGTTGCTGGCACCCTATTTCCCAATATGCCCGAGGAACGGGCACGTCGTGCGCTGAGCCAAGCCATATGGCGTGTCCGCAAGGCGTTGGGCCCAGACGTCTTCGCCAGCAATTATGAAAAAACCATCGCCCTCAGCCCCAACGTGTGGGTCGATGTGGCCGAATTCTGGCGACTAGGACAGAGTGACCGTTTAGAAGACTGGCTCCAGGCCCTCGAATTGTACGCGGGTGAATTCTGGCCGGAATGTTATGAGGATTGGGCCCTTCTAGAACGGGAACGCCTGCGCGAGTTATACTTGACGCTCCTCGAGCGTGTTACCCTTACCTACAAACGGAGGGGACAGTACGAAGAAGCCCTGCGTTACGCGCGGGAAAATGTCCGCCACGAGCCACTGCGCGAGCAGGCCCACCGTGAGATCATCCACCTCTGCTTGCTTCTCGACCGCCCATTAGAGGCACTACAACAATACGAAACCCTGCGCGTCCTGCTGCGCGAGGAGTTCGGCATTGAGCCTTCCAGTGAACTGCAAGTCTTGCGCCAGAAGATAGAAGCGAGTGTGAGGCAATCCAAAACCCCTGCCATCGCGCCCCTCTTCTCCGGTGATGGACAGATCCCCTTTGTCGGGCGGCATCAGGAACGGGAACACATTCTTCAAGCCATAGAACAGGCGCTACGGGGACAAGGCGGCTTTGTCTTCATCGAGGGCATACCTGGAATGGGCAAATCTCGCCTATTGCGGGAGGCTGCCGAAGGAGCCCGTTGGCGCGGCATGTTAGTCGGATACAGTCAGGCAATTCCCCAAGCTCCGGGGCCCTTCGAAATTCTCAAAGACGCTGTAAACACCATTCTGACTCCCACCTGTGTTGCCACCCTCCGCCGCATTCTCCCTGTAACCGTAGCCCATACTGCCGCTCACCTCTGGCCCGCATTGGGAACACCAGCCCCCAACGTACACCCGCGCCAAATACACAATGCCATTGTCCATACCATATTGGCTTTGGCCCGTTGTGCTCCTATCCTGCTCCTCCTTGACGATGTTCACAATGCGGCCTCGGACACCCTGGACATCCTCCATAAATTAAGCACCGAGATACACAATACCCCTTTGTTGATTGTCCTGGCCTATCGCTCGATGGAAATGCGGTATCAGGACGACCTATGGCAATCCCTTCTCGCGCTGGATCGACGGGCAAGGCCATTGCACATCGCAATGGGGCCTCTGAGCGACAACGACAAACGACTGCTTATCAGTGCCGCACTGAACATACAGGTACAGGATCCTGTCGTACAGCCCCTTGTAGAGGCTACCGATAACGTGCCTCTTTACATTATTGAGACGCTCCGCTACCTCCACCGCCGGGGCATTCTGCAACGTACGACAACCGGGGCGTGGAGACTCATGCGTACGGATTTGCCCCTTCCCCCTTCCATCCCATCCCTGGTGCGCGCTCGATTGGAGCGTCTTCCACACCGATTGCGCCAAATTGTGCAATTTCTATCTGTGCTTGGGGAGCGTATGCCCTGCTCGTTAGCTGCTCAAATCCTACCTGAACACAGCCTTCAGACCCTCAATGATCTAAGCCGTTACGGATTCCTGGCAGTAGAAGACAAGGAATGCCGATTTGTTCACGCTATGGTTCAGGAAGCAGTGTATGAAAGCATTCCCGCCCCCCAACGTAAAGTCTTACACCGCCAGGCAGCGGACCTTCTACGTCAACAGAACCCACCCCCGTGGGATCGCATTGCCTTTCACCTGCAAGAAGCCGAACTACCAGAAGCAGCCGTGCAGGCGCACTTTCATGCTGCTCAGGCAGCACAAAAACTCTATGCTCATAGCCAGGTAATTCGCCACTGTACTGCTGCATTGAGCCTCACCCAGCGTCTGGATCCCGTCGTGTGCCATTTGTGGCTGCTGCGGGCAGAGGCTCACCTGCTTAGTGGACACCTTTCACAAGCGCGCGAAGATGTCGCTCGCGGCCTCTACATCGCGCGTTGCCTGGGAAACACCAAACATCTCGCCGATGCCTATCTCCAAGCAGGCAAAATAGCCATTCGCAACGCGCGTTTCTCCCAAGCACAGCGGTTTCTCGAGCGGGCGTACGCCCTATACTCCGACCTGGGAGACACTAAGGGCACAGTTGAAACCTCCCTGGCGCTTTGTGATGTGGCGGATGCGCGCGGTAGCCTCGTTGACGCCCAATCCTACATTGACAGAGCCATGCGCCTGGTGGATGACCATGCATTGCGAGAACAGCGGATCCGAGTTCTGGCCAGAGCGGGAATGATTGCTGCCCATCTTGGCCAGGTAGAAAAGGCCGAACGATACTACAGCGAGGGGGCTCAACTCGCGAAGGAAGTGGGTGACTTGCATGTTCACGGTATTTGTGTCAACGGGTTGGGACTCCTGTACCTGGAGCAACGTCAGCACCGGCGTGCGGCAGATAGATTGCGCGAGGCTCTGGATTTAGCCCAACAATTAGCCGATCGCCACAACGAATCAGTCACCTGGCTAAACCTCGCCGTTGCCGCAACCAACGCGGGCCGGTTCAGCGAAGGGCATTCACTGGCACAAAGGGCCCTGGAATTAGCTTCCAGGACGGGAAACGAACGCACTCGTATGCTCACCTTGCTTCTCCTGGGAGCGACAGAAACCCAATGGGGCAACTTCCGCGAGGCGCGAAAGTACTTCTTGGAAGCACAACGCATTGCCACTGACAAAGGCTACAAAGCAGGGGAAGGATACGTCCTCCGCAACTTGGGAATTTGGGCGCGCGAACAAGGGCGCCTGGACGAAGCCATCCAGTTGGGAGAGGAAAGCGTACAGTTCTTCCGCTCCCACCACATGCTGGAAAAGGTCCCTGCAGCCCTCTATGCGTTGGGCCAAAGCCTTCTCCTGGCCCAAAAGTTCGACCGAGCAGCAACCATGTTGCGCGAAGGGCTCTCGTTGAGCCATTCCTCCCCTATGAGGGCCTTTCTGATGGCAGCGCTTGCTTGGGCTCTTGCCGCCTTGGATCACGATACAGTCGAAACCACGTTAAACGAGGCCACCACCCAATTGATCCACGTAGAAGAGGACGTCAATCTCCCACAGGCATGGTTCCACATCCATCAAGCCTTATCTCTACGAGAGTCAGATAAAGCCTTGGCCTCGCTACGCAAAGCGTATCTAATATTGCAAAGCCAATGCCTAAACGTACCGGAACCCCACCACCATGCCTTCCTTCATCGCGTCCTTTCCCATCGGCTCATAACACAAGCCTGGTTAACTCAGCCATCACGTCCGGTGGAACGACTGCGACTCCTCCTCCCTCGCAAAAACGGGCAAGGCCATGTTCATGTCATTTGGACTGTGGATGCGGGTGATGAAGACGCTCTGGTGGAAGCAGAACATGGCCCTATTATTCTGCGTCGCCATCGGTTACAGCGCCTCCTGCGAGAAGCCGAAGAGCAGAACGCTCGAGCGACACACGAAGCCCTGGCCCAAGCCTTAAATGTCAGCATACCCACTATTCGACGTGACCTTCGTGTCCTGGGCAAGCGCTAACCCCGTGTCCTTCCCTCTGCGAATGCAACCGTTTCACTCACCTCCACCAAGAAATCTTTCCTCGATAGCTCCCAACACGTCAATGATCACCCCCCTCAAAAACACGCAGAATGGGAACTGAGATAACCCAGAGATATTTCCCTGCTATAGTACTTGTACTTACTCTCTTGCCATAGGAAAGACCATGCGAACCACGACCATGCATGTTTTTATCACCAGGTTCTGGGAAGAACAAGGAGATGACGGAACCTCAAAATGGCGGGGCGTTCTGATTCATGTGGACACAGGAGAACGCATTCCCCTTCGTTCTGTGGAGGAAGTGCTGGAGTGGATACAAACATTTTTGAAGAGCCACGACCATCCCTCAGAATGAAGGGACCTTCCCATTGAATGTCCCTTCAGGTAGGGGACAAGACGCGGGGGTCATTCTCCTTGTAGTATAATGCCATATCTTTTTTGGATATTCGATACAATATGGGAGGCTACACATGACACAAAAGGCTCACATTCTCAGTTTGCTCATCGTTCTCTCTTTGCTAATTTCGGCATGTGGTGGCGGTGCTACTCCGGTCCCCTCAGAGTCTGCAGCAACTGAAGTCCCTACAGCACTCGAAGTGCTCGACGTCACTTTCGCTCATGGACTCACAGATGAAATGGCGCCCGTCGACCCGGGCAACGAGTTTCAACCTGACGAGACGGTCTACCTGTCTGTAAAATTGAAAGGCGTACAGAAAGAGGGCCTCGTAAAGGCGGTATTCTATAAAGGGGACGAGCAATTCGCCGAAGCTACGGTCGATTTGGCCAAAGAAATGGAGGGGCTTATCGTCGCTGTGGGGGGTAATACCTATGTTGGATTCACGCTCAAGCCTACCTCCCCGCTCCCCGCGGGCGACGACTATCTGGCTAAAGTCTATGTCAATGACAATCTTATCGGAGCCTATTCATTCAAGGTAGTGGGAGAAGCGACTACTGCCCCTCAGTCGACCAAGGCAGCAGAAGCCCCCACAAAGGCAGAGCCTACGCCCGAATCGGGAGGTCCCACGGCGGGCGGCGAGGTGATTATCAATGCCCTTTACTACGCGTTCGACCCACAAGAGCAAAAGGCCATCGGTGGTGTCTCCCCCGTGCGCATCGTTGTACGCCCCGCGGCCCAAAAGGGTGAATTGCGGGTCGGGTTTTTCGAAGAGGAAGTTGCCGGCACAGGTAACATGTGGCGCACAGCCGGATGGATGGCTGTGGTTGTGGCCAGCCAACTTTTGGGTATCGACCCGCGCGACTATGAGTTCTCCTTCTCTGTCGGCGGTCGCATTGATGGCCCCAGTGCGGGCACGTACATGACCGTAGGCGTCCTCGCTGCTCTCCTGGGGGATAATCTGCGCGATGACGTGGCCATGACAGGCACCATCAACCCCGACGGCACCGTCGGCCCGGTGGGGGGGATCCCTCACAAGATCGAAGGAGCAGCAGAGCATGGGGCGAAACTCGTGCTCATTCCGGCCGGCCAGCGCTACGATTTCGACCAGAACAAGCAGAAGATGGTCGACCTGGTGGAGGTGGGCAAGAAGAACGGCGTCGAGGTGCGCGAGGTAAGCACCGTCTTTGAGGCCTACGAATTGCTCACGGGCAAGCCCTTCCCGCGGCCGCAGGTAAGTTCTGCCGCACCTCAACTCCCGCCGCGCGCGTTCGACCGCACGCGCGCCAAAGCGCAGGAATGGTTCGCCCGCTACCAGGACGCTCGCAACCGGTTCAACAGTCTGCCGGAAGAGATCACCCAGTTCTTCCTGGACGGGGTAGCGGAAACGGATGACCTGGCCCAGCGTTCCCAAAACTCGCTCAAGGAAGGGCTCGCGGCTGTTGCTTACCAACGGTCCGTCGAAGCAGCAGCCCAGGCGCAGATTTGGCTCTTGGCCGCGGAAATTGTCGAGCGCTACGTCACGGGCGGGCTGGAGGCCACCGTCGACTACCTCCAGTCCACCCAAAGTACATTGGGCGAGCTGGACGCAGTCATCGACCTGTTAGGCACCGAGCAACCGCGTACGGCCAACGATTACATTGCCCTCTTCGATGCCTACACATCCATCGGTCAGGCTCAGGGGCTGGTACTCATCGCCAACAACCGGCTGAACACTTTAGTACAACAGGCCGGAAGCATGAGCGAAGAGGAAATTCTGGGCGAGTTGGTGCAACTGGCCGCGTACTACATCCTGGCCCGCGACTTCGTTCAGTTAGCACGGGATAGCGTCGACATCGGATTCGGTTACGGCGAGACGGTCGTTGAAGATCCCGAGCGGGTAGCAGCCATGGAAGCTCTGTTCCGACGAGCAGCCGAAGCCAATGTGCGTTACTTCGAGGCCACAATCGTGGATCAGTACGCCAAAAACTACGGCGTACACCCAGACCAGATGAAAAATCTCTTCATGAATTACGATTACGCTTACCTCTTTACCGTCGCATCGAATTACGGAACCCAGGCCCTCGCCGGGCAATTGACCGACGAAGCTCAACAGACCTCCTTGATCCTGGGGAACAGCATCAGCAACTATGCTCAGTCGGCAAGTCTGGTGGCCAAGTACTACTCCCTGGGTGCCCAGTTGGACGAGAACGGTAACGTGACGCGCATCGAGCGGGAGCGGGCCCTGGCGGACATGCTCGACCTGGCGGATCGCCGAGCACGGGAAGCCATTAACATGAATGGGGATGAAGTGCCTGTGATGGCCGTCCTCTACTACGAAACCGCGCGTCTCCAGCGACAGGGAAATCCTGAAGATCAGATGAACGCGCTTCAGAGTTACTGGACGGCCACCACGTTGGCCCAGATTCACGCTTATCTGGTGGGTATTACCGGCCAGTAGGTGAGTACAAACTAAGTACCGTATTGCTATCTCTGCCTCTTCGGTGGGTGAGGCTATGGCCTCACCCACCGTTGGTGCCCGATGCAAGGACGACAAGAAATCAGGGGTATAGCGCTCGTTAGTGTGATTGCCTTACAATCATTCTCCGATGGCGGTAATTTGAGCGCCTCCTCCCTTGGTGCCATAGATGCATGAAACGCAAGGAGGCCATCCATGAGGCAGAAGTTTGCCCTTGTGCTCCTGTTTCTGGCCGTTCTTCTGGCAAGCATCTCCATATTTCGACAATACCCGGCGCGCCAACGGACTGGTCGCGTCGATATGAGAGTTCTTATCGATACACTTCCCCCGGTCAAAAGTGGGTGGAGGCCCCCTCCCGCTTGGTTTGCGTCTCAAAATACGCTCGAGTCCCCCAAGGGAGCATTCCGTCCACCGGTGGAGGACGAACCGGTTGAGGACGCAGAGGCCGACAAGGTACGCACACGCTTGCGCTTTTTCAAGGTGCAACGCGCTTTCCCGGCAGATGAGATTCCCGAAGGCGCTTATTTGAAAGCCTGGAAAGAACTACAACGCACATCTCGGGAACTGGGGCGCGCAGCAGCACTACCCCGCTGGAAGAACATTGGCCCTGCCGGCATGCGCAACTCGTATATGGGCTCTCAGCCGGTGAACGTCAGCGGTCGTGTTACCGCTATTGCTGTGCACCCTACCAACTCGAACATCGTTTACCTGGGCGCGGCCTTTGGCGGCGTATGGCGAACCACGGACAAGGGCAACTCCTGGACTCCTCTTACAGACGACCAGCCTACGCTTTCCATTGGCGCTATTGCCCTGGCTCCCTCCAATCCCAACGTGGTGTACGTAGGTACGGGTGAACCTACCGCGGGGTTGGACAATTACTACGGCATGGGCATTCTCAAGTCCACCGATGGCGGCAACTCGTGGCAACTTGTGGGCAAAGATGTATTCAACGGGCTCGGCATTGCAGCCATTGTAGTACACCCACAAAATTCGAATATAGTGTATGTGGCTTCGTCTTTGACCGGGAAGCCCGGCCCCACTGCTCCCCCGCGCGGTATCTTCAAATCCACAGACGGGGGAAGGACATGGAGAGGACTGATCGGATGTACCAAATGCTGGGGCGCGTCCGCCCTGGTCATGCACCCTACTAACCCCAATATTCTCTACGCAGCCTTCACCGGTATCGGCATCTTCAAATCCACAGACGGAGGTGCGAACTGGACGCGGCTCACCAACGGTTTGCCAACGCAAAATATCGGGCTCATTCGGGTGGCTATCAGCCAATCATCTCCGCAAGTACTGTATGCAGGATTCGAGTACGAAAATCCCCGTCAGAGAGCCGTAGGTGGCCTGGTGTTCAAGAGCACCGACGGAGGCACTTCGTGGACGTGGCTGGACAAAGCACCCAACTACTGCCGCAGCCAATGCTGGTACGACAACGTAGTCGCTGTCCATCCTCAAAACTCGAACATGGTGTACCTGGGGGGCTCTGCCAACTACATTTGGAACCCAGAAACGCGCATTCGCGAAGTCGTCGTTCGCACCACAGACGGCGGCCAAACCTGGCAGGATCTCACCCCGAATGATAGCCCAGCACGCACCCTACACCCTGATGTACACGCCATAACCTTCGACCCGCAATCTCCTAACACCCTATGGGTAGGCACAGACGGTGGCGTGTGGATGTCCACCGATGGCGGCCAAACCTGGCAAAACAAGAACAACGGCCTCGCCACACTACAATTCACCGGCATCGCGGTCCATCCGAACAACGCCAACATCGTCTTCGGTGGCATGCAAGACAACAACAAGGCCAAGACGACGGGCAGCCGTGTGTGGGATGCGCTGGACGTGGGCGATGGAGGTTTCGCAGCCATCGACCCGTTCAACCCCAACATTTTCTACGGTACCCGGTTTAGAATCTCCTTCCAACGCAATGAGAAGGGAGGAAGTGTCCCACCTGCTGAATGGCCCATCAAAATTCAAGGCATCGATCAGAAAGAGTACGCGCTCTTCTACGCGCCCTTGGCTCTCGATCCCTCAACGGCTGGCGTCGTATACTTTGGTACAGTTCGTCTATATCGCAGCACAGATCGAGGAGATACGTGGACGGCTATCAGTCCTGCATTGAACACCAAACCCAACGGTGCTATTTCGGCCATCGCTGTAGCTCCTTCGGATCCGAAGACGCTTTACGTGGGCACGAGCGACGGACACGTTTACGTGACCCGCAATCTCGGAGCCAACTGGCAACAGGTCGAGCGTCCGCCGCTACCCGAGCGTTGGGTTTCGGACATTGCCGTCGACCCTCAAGATCCACGCGTGGCCTACGTCGTTTACAATGGCTTCAGCACCACCACGCCAGATGCCCCTGGTCATGTTTTCAAGACAACAGATGCCGGCAATACATGGACTAACATTAGTGGCAACCTGCCTGACATCCCGGTCCTTTCCATCGTGTTGGACCCCAACGCGCCCGGCACACTATACATAGGCACTGATTTAGGTGTATTTCGCACGACTGACGACGGCCGAACGTGGATTCCCTTCAACAATGGCCTTCCGGCTGTACCTGTCGTGGATTTGGTCCTGAAGGCTGATACTCGCCAGTTGTTCGCGGGCACGCACGGTCGTAGCGTTTATCGAGTGAACTTGAACAGAACTCCTCCCACGCCCACCCCCACGCCTACACGTCCATCTGTGACGCCACGCGCGTTTGCCTTCTTGCCCTCCCTGTTAAAGGCAATGGGCATAGTACAGCCATCGCCCACTCCAACGCTGGTGGGTACGCCACTGCCTACCCCCACCCCCACACCTATCCCTACCGCCACTCCTACGCCGACGCCTACGTCGGTCGTTCCTCCAACCCCCACCCCACCCCCCCCCCCACGG
>JALWHQ010000418.1 GCA_026983525.1 Anaerolineae bacterium
CCACCGCAAGCGCGAGGATGCCTGTCCTGTGGGGCGTGCGATCCGGCCTGGGCCTTTCGCGATACATCCGAAGCCAGGAGCAATGATCCATGCTACGGCAGCATAGTGCCAATGGCGTCACTTATTTCACCTTCCCAGAGTTGACCGAATATGGCCTTTATCATGTAATAGGCTCCCGGGTCGGAGGCGTAAGTCCTGAGCCTTTCGCCTCCCTCAATGTGAGTGTTAGTGTGGGGGATACGGCAGAGAATGTGCGCGAAAATCGGCGTCGACTTGGAGAAATTCTTGGCATTACCCCTGATCAGTTTGTGACGGCTTGGATGATCCACGGCAACACGGTTGCTCGGGTCAATGGAGAACATCGTGGACAACGTATTCCGTATTGCGATGCGTTAATCACCGACGAGCCGGGGGTTGCCCTCTTCATGACTTTTGCTGACTGTGTGCCCATCATCGTGTATGATCCAACTCACAAAGCCGTGGGATTAGCCCACGCGGGGTGGCGTGGCACGGCTGCAGGCGTGTTGCAAAATACATTACATGCCATGCAGCAGGCGTTCGGCAGCGAAGCGCGTGAAACTGTGGTTGCGTTTGGCCCATCCATTGGAGTATGTCATTATGAGGTTGGGCCGGACGTTATGGAGGCATTTCGCTTGTTAGGCCGGGCTACACCGGCCTTTCAGCCGGGACATGAGGGACATGCTTATCTTGATCTGGTGGAAACCAATCGACGCATGGCGCGGAACGCCGGGGTAAGCCAGGTGCTGGAATCCAAATACTGCACGGCATGTCATACGGATGTTTTCTTCTCCCATCGGGCAGAAAGGGGAAGGACAGGACGGTTTGGTGTATTGGTGATGTTGGCGTAAAAAAGAGGGGATAGGCGGGCTGCGATGGCGGGCACGATGAGCCTATCCCCTTCCGCCCCCCGACAGAGAGGCTTCATGATGTATGATACCATATGTGCGCGTTTTTGTCAAATATACCCTCGTGTAAAGCCGATTTTCGTGAAGTCATATATGCCGTGTACCTAACCCCTGAAAGATTGAAAGATTATACGTGCGAAGGAAAAATCAAAGGCTTCAACGCTGCTCTATGCTTTCCATATAGGAAACGAGTACACGATTGAGGTATCAGAAAATTCGTGTTCGCAAAAGACTCATAATTTTTCAGATACTTGTTTGGGGGATCATCCTCTTTTTTTGGGGACGTACCCTATATCTTCTTTGGCCTCACCTTACGGCCTATCCTTGGCACTTTTCGTGGATCTACTTGCTTGTGGCATTCCTCCTCTTAATGCTACAGATGCTCACGCTGGCCACGGCGTGGTGGTATGCTCTTGCATTGATGGGGGCTCCTCTCCCGTGGAGTACAGGGACTTCCATGTGGCTTCGTGCCCAGTTGGCTCGTTATCTTCCGGGCGGCATGTGGGATATTGCCGGGCGGTTGGTGATTAGCCGGGGGTTGGACATGCCCGCGCGCGCGATCCCGGCCGCTGCCGGATTGGAAATTGGTCTTCAATTGGTCTCGGCAATGTTTGTCGTGATCTTGACCTTGATCGTGTTCCCCTTACCTGCTGCCACGTGGTCCTATCTTGCTCTTGCTGGGATAGCCTTTTCCCTCCTTGTGGCGGGACTCGTGCCGCCGGTGTTTGAGCGGATAATAGCGTTTGGGTTACGCTTGCTTGGGCGTCCTCCCTTGCCTATTCGGATGACATTGGCCCACCAGGGGATTCTGTTAGGACTTTACGTGACCGCTCATGCTCTCCAAGGTCTTGCCTTTGTCTTATTCGTGCGAGGTATTACGATTTTGGCTTGGAATAAGGCCCCTTTGCTTGCGGGCGCGTATGTTGCTGCTTGGTTGGCGGGCTACGTGGCCGTGTTCGCGCCGACCGGCATTGGTGTGCGCGAGGCAGTGCTCCTTTTGCTCACGGAATACTCGTTGCCGGCCTCGATAATAGTGGGTGCAGCCTTTGGATTTCGGGTGTGGTTGACCTTTCGAGATTTCCTGGCTGCTGTAGGGGGCACGTTCTTATGGGCCAAGCGGGGAGTACATCATTACGCCAGCAACGATTGAGACTTATCTTGGGGTTATGCCTAAGGCAAATATGTTTCCAGCGATCATTCGTGACCACTTGCCCACAAAGTCATGCTTGCCACAGCGTTTTTCTCGTGTTACCCTTAGCTGCCCCCATTACCTTACCATTTAGGAGGCATCCAATGGCCGTGCAATCTGCCACTCAACCTTTGGTGAACGACCGGCGCGAGATTCTCGGCTGGGCCATGTACGATTGGGCCAACTCCGCCTTTTCCACGACGGTTGCCACGGTGTTCCTGGGCCCCTACCTCGCCTCAATCACCGCGAAGGCGGCAGAAGCATCACCTGATGGACTTGTACGCCTGTTTGGGTTTATTCCCATTGCACCGGATTCCTTCTTCCCTTACTGTGTTTCCTTCTCTGTGGGGATGCAGGTGTTGTTCCTACCTATCCTTGGGGCTATTGCGGATTACTCTCACCTTCGCAAGCGAATGATGCAAGTGTTTGCCACCCTGGGGGCGTTGGCAACCATTGGTCTTTTCTTGGTCACAGAAGACCTCTGGTGGTTGGGAGGATTGCTTTTCATCATAGCCAATCTCGCCTTTGGTGCCGCTATTGTGTTCTATAACGCCTACTTGCCCGACATTGCAAGCGAGGATCGGCGTGATCGGGTGTCTTCCTTTGGCTGGGCGCTGGGGTATCTCGGGGGCGGATTGCTCCTCCTGCTGAACCTGATCTTCTTCCAAATGCGTGAGACATTGGGTATATCCACAAGTTTGGCTGTGCGCATCAATTTGGCTTCCGCAGGGGTATGGTGGTTGCTCTTTTCCCTCATAACTTGGGCCCGCCTGAGAGCGCGACGTGCTCCGCGTCGCTTACCTCCTGGCGAGACGTATGTGAGCATAGGGTTCAAGCAACTGTTCAAGACGATTCGCCAGTTGAAACATTATCCAGAGACGTTGAAATTCTTGCTGGCTTACTTCCTTTACAATGATGGAGTACAGACGGTTATCGCGGTAGCCGCGGTGTTTGCTGCTGCTCCTATTGCGCGCGGGGGCATAGGGATTGAGCAGGGGATGTTGACTATGGTGATTCTGATGATTCAATTCGTCGCCTTTGGTGGGGCCCTGTTTTGGGGACGGTTGGCGGAATGGGTGGGGGCCAAGAGGGCGATACTCATTAGTTTGGTCATTTGGGCCGGTGTGGTAATTTATGCTTACCTCGGGTTGCGAGGGCCATCCCGTGTCCTGGAGTTTTGGATCTTAGGGGCATTCATCGCTCTTGTGATGGGAGGAAGTCAGGCAATTAGCCGTAGCCTATTTGCTCAGATGATCCCTGCGGGCAAGGAAGCCGAATTCTATGCCTTCTACGAAGTAAGCGAGCGGGGCACTTCGTGGATTGGCCCGTTTCTTTTCGGTTTTGTCAATCAGATGTTTGGCAACCTTCGGCCGGCTATTCTCTCTGTTATATTCTTCTTCATTATGGGTCTGCTTATTCTCCCCCTTGTAAATGTGTCAAAGGCCATGGCGGATGCGCGCCGTCCCGTTGCAGAGTAAGGATGATGGTCGTTGCTGGAGATGGCCGATGTCATCGTCCAAGGTTTAGGGGGTAGGATGAGACAGTACAGCCTGATGCGTGTCCATGTACTCAAGAACGGTTGAGCATGGACTTAATTGCTTCCCCATCCTCACCAGGGGCTGGGATGTGTCGAGGAGAGGCGGGACGCTCGCCATCGAAGCGGATGGGTAGGGTTGGATGAGGTCGGCCGTGTTCGTCCTCTGTAATGGCCCCCTGCTCTCTTAACGTGTGATCTTGGGCCACTTCGGCAATGGCGCGCACCGGCGCAACAGGAATCTCGTGGGGGTTGAGGATGCCGTTCGAGTCCCCTGTCCCCAACCAGACGTGAAGGGGCTTCTCACGTAGTAGGGCGGCAACCTTGGGGCGTAAGGCCGCGTCGTAGCCGCGGCCTAACCATTCTTCCCGTCCGACAGCGCGACAAAACGCGGCCCAGAAGTGGGGCTCTAATGCCCCCAATGCCAAGTACCGTCCGTCTGCCGTCTCGTAGAGGCCGTAGCAGGGAAGTTCCCCGCGCAACCCTTGTGACCAGAGGTTCACGCCGGGCCCACCTTCAAGACTTGGCAGGAGCATATACGCCCAGGACAGCGTCCCTTCGAGCATGGATACATCGACACACGTGCCTTTACCGGTCCGCTCCCGATGCCAGAGTGCAGCCAGAATTCCAATCAGCGCAGGGAACGTTCCACCGCCCACATCGGCCAACTGAAAGGGAAGGAGCAGAGGACACCCTTCTGTGTCGGTGATCTCGCTCTGTAGCCCGGAAAGTGCAAGATAGGTGTTGTCGTGCCCGGGACGTAGGCGATCTGGTCCTGTTTGGCCGAATCCACTGATACGGCAATAGATCAGTCGCGGATTTAAGGTATGTGCGTCTTCCCATCCCAACCCCAAACGCTCCATCACTCCTGGCCGAAATCCTTCAACCAACACATCGGCCCAGGCCAAAAGTCCACGCGCGATTTCTCGGTCCGTCTCACGCTTTAGGTCGAGAACGATGGACTTCTTTCCGCGATTGAGGGCGGAACGATAAGGATGCTGGGGAGCAATTCCCAGGAGACGCGAAGTGCCGGGACGTTCCACCTTGATGACCTCGGCACCTAACTGACCCAGCCAGAGCGTGGCCAGTTCTCCAGGCAACAAGTGGGCAAAGTCCAACACTCGAAGGCCGTTCAGTGGAATTGTCATATGCTTCTCCTCCTCGGTCGGACATGTGGACGTTGCCACCATACCACAGGTTGTATTCTCCTCCCAAGCCTGGGTTCTTCCTGGAAGTTGGGGGTGGGAGAAATGCCGGCCGTGTTCGGGCATGGTGAAGCCATGTTCCTTCGCGGTTCATTTTTCGGTTTGACAGTCTGCAAATTCCCACTATAATGGGGAATACCTGTAGGTTGTCAGACAAACCCATTTGCAGCGTGCAACTTATCCTACCTGTAACCTTTTCATCCCCCACAATACACCGCAGTAGTCTAAGAAAGGAGTGAGAGCCATGAAGCAGGGACGCCTTGGAGGTGTTTCACCCCTTGTGCGCAACATTGTGCTTACCCTACTCCTGGTGACGTTGGTGTTCTCCTTGGCGATGTGTGCACAACCTACTCCGGAGACAAAAGTCGTCAAGGAGACGGTTGTCGTAACCAAGGAGGTGGAGAAGGTCGTCACTAAGGAAGTGGAGAAGGTCGTGCGCAGCAATGAAGCCACCCTCGCGATTTTGCACTTCAGCGTCATTGAGGGAACTACGTGGTCGGGTGCGCATGACCGGGCCGCCAAGCGCATTGCTCAGAAATACCCTAATGTCAAGTACATTTACCGTGAGGAAGTGGGGCCCGATGTGGCCGTGCCCTTTGCCGAGGAGTTGATCAACAACGAGGGCGCGGACATTGTCGTGGGTAACGCTGAGTTCATGGGCTTACCCTTGAACGACATTGCAGCGAAGTATCCTGATGTCTTCTTTGCGGCAGTTATTGGTGGTGATCCTACAGTAGGCCCCAACTTCATTCGCTTCTTCCCGCGCCAGTATCAAGCCCTCTATTTGGAGGGGCTCGTCGCCGGCGCTTTGACCCAGACCGGCAACATCGGCATCGTCTCCTCCTTCCCCATTGTGCAAGTAATGCGTCGTCAGGCCGGGTTCTTCCTGGGTGTTCAGGAAGCCGCCAAGTTGTTGAACAAGGATGTCACCGTACACGTGAAATACGTGGGCAGTTGGTACAACCCCACGGAAGAGCGTGATGTGGCGAACACACTGGTCACCCAGTACAACGTGGATGTTCTTACTCAGCAGACCGATTCCGGTTCACCGCTCGATGTGGCGAAAGAGAAGGGTATCTGGTTTGTGGGTAAGGACATGGACATTGTGGGTGAGTATGGTTGGGCCACGACGGACACGGTAGCCATTTCCTTTGACACGCGCTGGGAAGTGCTCTACGAGCGCATGGTCAAGGACTGGCTTGCGGGCGATCCGAAGCCTGAAAACGTCCTCTACCTGGGCATGGATGACTTCATGATCCTCGCCGATGGGACCAAAGAACCCACTGTAGACATCATGAACGATGGTAAGGTGGGTGTGGATGCCATCAGCCCCAAGGCGAAGGATCTGATCCCACCGGAAATCATCGAGTTGGTGCAGGCCCGCCGCGATGCCATGCTCAAGGGTGCCTGGGATCCCTTCTACGCGTTCGAATTTGTCAGCAATGGCACGGGGCTCGAACTGGAGGGTCTGCCTGTTCCTGAGAAGGGTAAGGTGGTCAAGCCTGCTAACGAGATGCCGTCCGATGAGTGGCTCCTGTTCAAATTTAACTTCGACCTGGACGGCATGAACATCCTCGAGTGATGACCGCAGGTAGAAAAGGGAGAACCATATCGGGGCACGGATAGCATCCGTGCCCCGCCTCTCAGTTGATTTGGCCCCCATATCGAGTAGAACCGGTGTGCTGGTTGGGTACTGTATCGCGTATAACCAGAGCAACTATTCGGATGGGGATTGCGTATAGGAATACGGGCTTATAAGGATTAGGGTGGCAGGGAGGGGCCCCTCCCTGCCATTTCTGTAACTTGTAATTACTTTCGTGCGAAATGTTTCAAGAATATTCTGTCCTTGATGCTGCGTGTTATGCGGAGGTGATGATGGCAGCAGCAGAGGTGCGTGAGGCACCGGTTCAGGAAGAGATACAGGAATGGCTGGCGGATGTCGAGCCGGGTGAAGTCATTCTGGAGGTGCGCGGGATTACGAAGCGCTTCCCGGGAGTTCTGGCTAACGATCACATTGATCTACAACTGCGAGCGGGAGAAATTCACGCCATTCTGGGTGAGAACGGTGCGGGTAAGACTACGTTGATGAGTATCCTCTTTGGCCTGCTTCAGCCCGATTCGGGAGAAATCTATATCCGCGGGCGTAAAGTGCAGTTCCGCTCTCCCCTGGATGCCATCAATATGGGAATTGGCATGGTGCATCAGCACCGAAAACTTGTTCCCGCCCACACGGTTATAGAAAACATTCTCCTGGGGCATCCTCGTGCGGGAAAGGTCCTCAATGTGCGTCGCGCAGAGGAGGAGGTGAAGGCCCTGGCAGAAAAGTACGGGTTCAACATTGATCTCAGGGCGCGAGTGTGGCAACTCTCCGAGGGAGAAAAGCAGGCGGTTGAGATCCTTAAGGTGCTCTATCGAGGTGCAAAGATTCTTATCCTCGACGAACCAACCACTGCGTTGACCCCGGTGGAGGCTGAGCGCCTCTTGGAGTCCGTTGTGGCTATGGCTCGCAGCGGGTTGGGTGTTGTGCCTTTCATTACCCACAAGTTGCCTGTGGTGTTGGCGGTGAGTGATCGGGTGACGGTGTTGCGCCAGGGGCGAGTGGTAGCCCGTCTGGAAACGAAAGATGCGACGGAGCGGCTTTTGGCCGAGAAGATGGTCGGCCGCGAGGTCTTGTTCCATATTGAAAAGCCCAATGTAGAGCCCGGTCGTATTGTTCTCCAAGTGGAAGGCCTTTCCACCCTGAACGACAAAGGGGTTGAAGCACTGAAGGATGTCTCCTTTACCATTCGCGAGGGGGAAATCTTCGGCATAGCCGGGGTTTCCGGTAACGGTCAGAGGGAGTTAGCGGAGGTGCTGGCGGGGTTGCGCAAACCGACAAGTGGGCGCGTTATCTTCGATGGTCAGGATATTACCCATGCCCCAATCCTCGAGCGGTGGCAGATGGGCATTGGGTACATCCCTGCCGAACGTGTGGACATGGGCTCGATTGGAGACTTCTCATTGGTCGAAAATGTATTGCTTAACTTTTATTTTGACAACGCGGTAGTACAACACGGGATTGTGGATTTCGACCGGGTGCGCCAGTTGACGCGTGAACTTATTGTGGAATTTGGGGTGTCCACTCCAGGCATGGATGTGGAGGCGAAGACCTTATCCGGCGGGAATTTGCAGAAACTCATTCTTGCGCGAGTGATGGCAAGACGGCCTAAGCTGCTTATTGCCGCCCTACCCACCCAGGGATTGGACATTGGGGCGACGGAGTTTGTCCGCAAAAAATTGTTGGAGGCCAAGCAACACCGGGCGGCTATCCTGCTCATCTCTGAGGATCTCGATGAGGTCATGATGTTGAGTGATTGGATTGCCCCCATGTATGAGGGGCGCATTATGGGTATTATCCCGGCGGACCAGGCCCGTAGGGAAGACATTGGTGCGATGATGGCCGGTCTGCCTGTGGAGGAGAAAGCACAATGAGCGTGGCTGGATATCGCATCCGTTTGCGCCGCCGAACTACACTCCCCGGTTGGGAGGCGGCATTAATTTCGATTCTGGCGGTGGTGGTCGGACTTGTGCTTTTTAGCCTTATCTTTGTGTTGGCGGGTGTAGATCCCGTTGCTGCGTACAAGAATATTTTTTCCTACGCGTACACCAACAAATATGGTCTTACCCTCACGCTCAATCGTTTTGTGTTCCTCGCCTTTGCTACCCTGGCTTTTATTGTGCCCTACCGAGCCGGTTTGTGGAATATCGGGATGACGGGGCAGTTGTACATGGGGACTTTGGCTGCATATGCGGTAGTCTATGCTATGGGAGGAAAAACCTCCCCTAAAGTTCCGCTGAACCCCTACGTGGTAATTCCTCTGATGGTAATGGCCGCGGCGGCTGGGGGCGGGCTAATGGGGGCAATTCCCGGGTTCCTGAAAGGGAAGTTGAACGTCAATGAGATTGTGACGACGATGATGCTCAACTTCGTGGCTTTCTGGTGGGTGGCCCAGATGATCAAGGAAGGGGGGCCATTTATGAACCCTCAGGGACGCGGGGAGAGTTTTGTGTTGCCTTATGCCGCGTACGCGCCGGTGATCACTTCGCTCGGAGTGCCATTTACGTTGATACTTGCCTTGGTGTTGGCCATTGGGCTGGATTTCGTATTTGCCCGAACAAAAATCGGGTATCAGATCCGGGCGTTTGGACGTAATCCCTTGGCCGCGCGCTACGCGGGTATTGATCCCTTCCGCATCGCGGTGCTGGTGTTCGTCGTGGGGGGAGCGATGGCAGGGTTGGCAGGATACCACTACTTTGCTGCGGTTCCGGGGGTGTACAAAATTGCCCGCAACTACAGTTACTTCGGTGACTTGGCCTTTTACGGCATCATCTGTGGGTTAATTTCCCAGGGGAGCGCGATAGCCGCGCTGCCGGTGGCCCTTCTTTTTGGAGGCCTTTCGGTCGGCGGGCGATTTATGCAGGGTAAATTTCACATGAAGTTTGGGGTGGACTACGCCCTTCTGGGAGTTTTGATGATCACATTGGTAGCGTTTCAGTTTTTCTATCGCTATGAAGTGACCCTGGAAAAAGAGGAGGAATCGCTTCATGTGGCAGTTCATCGTTAGGAGCTTGGAAGCGGCGACGATTTTTACTTTGGCTGGTCAAGGAGAATTGGTCGACCAGCGCGCGGGTGTGTTGAATGTGGGTATTGAGGGCGTGATGCTTTTTGGGGCCACTTTGGGCTTTATTGCAGCCAAGGAGACGGGCAGCTATCTGGTTGGATTTACGGTGGCCATTTTGATCGGTGCCCTGTTAGGGCTCTTGCATGGTTTCTTCTCGATTACTCTTGGTGTGGATCAGGTAGTAAGCGGAATGGGGATCTGGATTGCGGGCTTTGGACTGACCACGTATATCGGCAGCGCGTACACGGGACCGCTCAACATGGAGCGACTGCCAACGATCGGTGGGCTTTCCATCTTCGTCTACATCGCCATTGCCGTTACCGTCATTCTCTGGTTCGTCCTCTTCCGTACCAGTTTGGGGTTAGCCATTCGCTCGGTGGGGGAGAACCCTTCTGTTGCCGAGGTATCGGGCATTAACGTACAGCGAGTTCGTTACGCGTGCACCATCTTTGGGAGCGCGATGGCTGGATTTGCCGGTGGGGTGTACGCGCTCTCTTATAATCCTGTGTGGAATTATAACTTCATCATGGGGTGGGGCTTTATTGCCCTGGCTTTGGTGTTCTTCTCCATGTGGAACCCTCTTTTTCTCTTTGGAGGAGCGGTACTTTTCGGCCTCCTGTGGCAGATCTCGCTGAACCCACAACTTGTGTTGCCAGGGCTTATGTCACGCTACATGTGGCGAACTGTGCCTTTCCTTGTTACTATCTTGGTGCTTGTTCTCATATCTACGGAATGGTTCCGTACACGTTGGGGAGCTGCCAAGCCCGAAGCATTGGGCACACCGTATTTTAAGGAGTAAAATTAGAGGATAAAAGAGAGCAGCCGCGTTAACACGATCACCAACGGAGGGCTCCCTGACACGCAACGTGGTAATGCATGTGGTTTCCCCTTTCTTGCGCGGGGAGCCCCTCCATTACTACGATATACTTCGCGCCCCCAATACTTTCCCCTTCTTGCCAGAACCGTATGATTTAACGTGTGGCTTGCTTTTGTTCGGTCGTAGGATCACCTTTCTCCGGCGTAGAATCCGGGTTTTCCCAATCCGGAACAACAGGTGTCCAGGTGGCCTCGGTTCTTTCCACCGTCCGGTCACTCCCGTTCATGCGGATCCTTTTCTGTGGAAGGGTCTCAGGAATCGGGATATGAATTTCATTCGAGGTGCCACTTTTATCGATAACGACAAAATCCTTGATCCGTAGGGAGAATATCCACGTGGAAGTTTCTATGACGCCCAAGATAGGGATAAGGAAGAAGTAGAGTGGCGCCCGTGCTTTGTAGATGCCGTAT
>JALWHQ010000419.1 GCA_026983525.1 Anaerolineae bacterium
TGATGGGGTGTGGTATGATAGGCTCACACATAGCGCGGGGGCATTCCGCGCCGTTTACAACCTTAACGCAGGGGAATACACGATGGAACTGACGTGGTACGGATTGGCCTGCTTCCGAATATCTGACCGAGCCCTGAAGGTGGTCATGGATCCGTACAGCCCAGAGGTGGGTCTGACACTGCCCCACCTGCGCGCGGATGTGGTGACGGTAAGCCACGACAGGCCGGGCCACAATTACGTGCGCGCGGTGAGCGGCGCGCGCAAGGTCATCACCGGACCGGGCGAGTACGAATTGGGTGGCGTCTTCATCACCGGCATTCGCACGTGGCACCAAAAGAAGAACAACGGTGAACCGAACACCGTCTTCCTCTTTGAGTACGGAGACCTCACCATCTGTCACCTGGGCGACTTAGGGTATGTGCCCAAGCAAGAGGAAATCGAATTGTTAGGTGAGGTAAGCATACTGTTGGTTCCCGTTGGCGGTGGGGAAACACTCACAGGCGCGGCTGCCGCGGAGGTCGTGAGTTTGATCGAGCCCGCGTATGTAATCCCCATGCACTACCGTATTCCTGGCCTCAACCTCAAACTGGACGCGGTGGATAAGTTTCTACGCGAGATGGGCACAACGGAACCGAAGGAACTGGAATCTCTCAAGGTGAATAAGAAATCTGATTTGCCCGTGGACACCGAGGTAGTGCTGCTGAAGCCCAAGGTATCAGGATGATCTATTATGAGGCCCCAACAAGATTGAGGGGTTCGTGCACGCCCCCGATCCCCAAAACGCTGCATCGCGGCCAAGAATATATGTGCAAGAGAGACGGCTCATGGCGGCTATTCCACCCAACGGTCAGGAACAACCTGCAGTTGACGATTTGAACCAAGGGCAGGTTCAGATCATTGACATTGAACAGGAACTCAAGGCGGCGTACCTCGACTACGCAATGAGCGTAATTGTCGCGCGCGCCCTCCCCGACGTGCGCGACGGCCTCAAGCCCGTCCAGCGCCGTATCCTCTACGCCATGCACGACATGGGCCTGCGCTCCAACGCTCCCTACCGCAAGAGCGCGCGCATCGTGGGCGAAGTCCTCGGTAAGTACCACCCCCACGGCGACGCCGCGGTGTACGACGCCATGACCCGCATGGCCCAGGATTTCTCCATGCGCTATCCCCTGGTGGACGGCCAGGGAAACTTCGGCTCTGTGGACGGGGACAGTCCCGCGGCGATGCGCTACACCGAGGCCCGCCTGGCCCCCATTGCCGAGGAACTGCTGCGCGACATCGACAAGGACACCGTGGACTGGCAGCCCAACTTCGACGGTTCCCTGCAAGAACCCGTCGTGCTGCCTGCCCGCATTCCCAACCTGCTGCTCAACGGCTCCTCGGGTATTGCCGTGGGCATGGCCACCAACATCCCGCCCCATAACCTCAACGAGGTGGCCGACGCGCTCATTTACCTGATCGACCATTTCGACCATCTCGACGACGTGGGGGTGGACGACTTACTACAGATCATTCCCGGGCCCGACTTTCCGACGGGCGCGCTGATCATGGGCATGGACGGCATCCGCCAGGCATACGCGACGGGACGAGGACACCTCACTGTGCGCGCGGCGACGACCATCGAAGAACGGAGCGAGGGCGGATACCGCATCGTCGTTACCGAAATTCCCTACCAGGTGAACAAGGCCAACCTGGTGGAGCGCATCGCCACGCTGGTGCGCAACGGACGGGTGGACGGCATCACCGACCTGCGCGACGAATCGGACCGGGAAGGCATCCGGTTGGTCATCGAGGTGCGGCGGGGGGTGTCGCCCCGCAAGGTGTTGAACCAACTCTTCAAGTTTACCCCTTTGCAGACCACCTTTGGCGTGCAGATGCTGGCCCTGGTCGATGGGGAACCGCGACTGCTTCCCCTGAAAAGGGTGTTGCTCCTTTACCTCCAACACCGCCAAACGGTTATCACGCGGCGCACCCAGTTTGAACTGGAAAAGGCGCGCGCTCGGGCCCACATCTTGGAGGGGCTCCGCATCGCGCTTCAATTCCTCGACGAGGTGATCGCCATTATCCGGCGGGCCGAAAGCGCGGACGCGGCCAAGACCACGTTGATGACCCGCTTCAACCTCTCCGAGTTGCAGGCCCAGGCCATTCTGGACATGCAATTGCGTCGGTTGGCCGCGCTGGAGCGGCAGAAGATCGAGGAGGAGTACCAGGAGGTTCTGGCCCAAATCGCCTACCTGGAGGATCTCCTCGCCCATCCGGAAAAGATCCTAGCCGTCATTCGAGACGACTTGGAGGACATCAAGGCGCGGTACGGTGACGAACGCCGCACCCAAATTCTCCCCCATGGCCCCGAGGACTTCAAGGACGAGGATCTGGTCGTCCACGAGGAGATCCTGGTCACGGTTACCGGCGACGGGTATGTGAAGCGCACGCCCAGCCGTCTGTTCCGCGCCCAACGGCGGGGAGGTCGCGGCATCAAGGGGATGGAGACACGCGAGGAGGATCGGGTGGCCCTGGCCGTAGGGTGCAGCACCCTGGACACCATCCTCTTCTTCACCAACCAGGGGCGCGTGTACGCGGAGCGCGCCTTCAACCTGCCGGAAGGGGGACGCACGGCCAAGGGGTTGCCCTTGATCAACGTCATCAACTTGCAGGAGGACGAGAACGTCACGGCCATTGTGGCCGTAGACATGTTCGACCAGGGGCGCTTTGTTGTGCTTTGCACCCGTCAGGGCAAGGTAAAGCGTATGCCCCTCCGTACTTTTGAGCGGGTGCGTTCCACAGGGCTTATTGCCATTTCCCTTGAGAAGGGGGACGAACTGGGGTGGGCGCGCATCACCACGGGTGATCAGGATCTTATCCTGGTGACGCGACGGGGACGGGTGCTCCGCTTCCCCGAGGGTCAGGTGCGCGTCATGGGGCGACAGGCCGCGGGGGTGCAGGGCATTCGCCTCGCGCGCGGGGACCGGGTAGCCGGTGTCACGGTCAACCGTCCCGGAGGGCACCTGCTTATCGTCACCGAGAAGGGGTACGGCAAGCGAGTGCCCCTGGAGGAGATTCCCCAACGCAACCGGAACGCCCAGGGCGTCTGGTGCATCAATCATCGTCGACTGGAGCGGGTAGGACCGATAGTGGCTGCCCGCACCGTGCTCCCCGACGATCAGATCATCGTCGTCACCTCCCAGGGCATGGCCGTCCGCTTGCGGGTGCGCGACATCTCCGTGCAAAGCCGGTACAGCACGGGCGTGCAGGTGGTCAACCTCGTGCCTGAGGATACGGTCGCTGCGGTCGTGCGGCTGCCCGGGGAAGCCAACCGGCCCGGGAAGGAGGCCCCCTCCGCCGCCGAGCCGGAAAAAGTCACGGGGGGATGAACCCGCCCGCTCAACGAGAGTCATCCCTGCGAAACGCAAGACACATCAACGCAGCACGCCTTCCAGGGCGGCAAAGTCTACACGCGAGGTGCAGTCCAGGCTGAGCGGCGTGACCGAGACGACCCTGTCCACCATAAAGGCGTAGATGTCGGAGTCGGGCTCCACATCCTCGGGCCGCGCGGCCACCTCGTATCCCACCCGTCCACCAGGCAACCCGTTGGGCGCGGGCTCCAGAAAGAAGGCCCGGTAGTACGAGTGTCGCGATTGGCGGGTCACTCGCCAGGGGGTTTCCGGCGTGGCGTCGCGGGGAACGTCCACCTTGATCACGTCCACATCGAAGGGCAAGGGGCGGGAAAGCATCCGCTGGGCGAAATAGCGGGTAAAATGAACAGCCGTCGACCAATCCACGTCCCCGTGGTGGTAATGGAAGTCGTGGTCGGTCTCCAGGGACACGGCCAGGCCGGGGATGCCCATGCTCGCCGCTTGGAAGGCCGCGCCCACCGTGCCGGAAATGGTCACGCCGTTTCCCAGGTTCTCGCCGTAGTTGATGCCCGAAACGGTCAGGGCCGGACGTCGTTCCTGACACAAGGCCAATACGCCCACCACGACGGCCATCGCGGGAGAGCCGTTGAGGGCATAGGCAGGGATGGGCCGGTCGTGTACGGTGAAGTCGAAGGGGTGAAGGGTGCCGTCGGTTTGGGGCATGCTGCGCCCCATGCTCGTTTGCTGGTCGGCCGGGGCGACAACCAACACGTCGCCCAGGGGCAAGACGGCCTCGACGGCCGCGCGCAGTCCGGGCGACGTGATACCATCGTCATTGGTTACAAAGATGAGTGGTCTTTCCATGAGTACACGTCCTGAGGGTGATATCGTTGCCGGCGGGCTTCGTCTACTGCCGCACAACAGGAGATTGTACTCCGCCTCAATGGTGCCACAAATTATGACCTAAAGCAACGCCGGGAGGATGCATGCTCGAAGTCCAGGGAGCCATTGCCAAGGTGAAAAAGTACGCGGTCAGCGAAAGCGGCGATACCGTGGAGATGGTCGAACGCCCGGAAGGGGGCATCTCCTTTGTCATGGCGGACGGGCAGCGCAGCGGACGCTCGGCCAAGATGGTGAGCAACATTGTCGTCCGCAAAGTCATCGCCCTCCTCGCCGATGGTGTGCGCGATGGCGCCGCGGCCCGTGCAGCCAACGATTACCTGCGTATCCAACGGGGGGGCAAAGTCTCGGCCGACCTCGTTATTGTTTCGGTCGATCTCCACACCCGCACTCTGGTCATTTCCCGCAATACTCGGTGTCCGGTGGTCCTGTATATCGCTGACCATGTCGAACTTCTGGATGAATCCTGTGAGGTGCTTGGTTTTCATCGCACAACTCGGCCAGTCGTGCGCGAGTTTCCCTTGCAGCCACACATGACGGTCCTCGCTTTCACCGACGGCCTTTTGGCTGCGGGCACTCGGCGGGGAAAGCGGGTCGAGTACGTGGATATGGTGCGCGCGTTCCACCAGGAGGACGGGCGCAATGCGCAGCGCCTTGCGGATAGCATCTTGAGTGCAGCTCTGGAACTGGATGAGGGACGGCCCATAGACGACGTCACTGTGTTGGCCTTGACCGTCTACGAGGTAGAAGATACGCAAGACATACGTCGATTGCACGTGCGCTTTCCTGTGCCGCGAGTCTTGCCTGCTACGGGGGTGTGAGTTGGGGATTGGAGATTGGAGAATTGGAGATTGGAGATTGGGGGAGGGTGAGCGGATGGCGGGCGTTTCTTGTGGAGCAAGTGGGGGGTAGCGATGCAAGGGGAGGGTGAGAAGGAAAGAGCGCGGCTTCCGCTCATCAAGATCGTGGGGCCGTGTGCGGCAGGGAAAACGACGTTGACGAACCGCCTGCGCGCGCTGGGTTACAATGCTCGTCAGATCGCGCAGGAGCACTCGGACGTGCCCGACATGTGGCAGCGCCTTCATTCCCCCGACGTGCTCATTTACCTCGACGCTCGCGATGAGACCATCCTCAAGCGCCGTCCGAAGGAGGGCCTGGCCGCCTTCCTGCCCCGACAACGCCGTCGCCTGGCCCACGCGCGTGCCCACGCCGACCTGATAGTGGGGACGGATGACCTCACGCCCGATGAGGTGCTGGCGCGCGTGGTCACCTTTCTCGAAGCCCGGAGCATTCCCAAAGGTCCACCCCTGCCCCCGCAGCACTCGGGCCGGTTGCGGAGATCGAGGGAACGAGAATGAGGGGTATACCCTGCCCATGTTTCAATCGGGGATGTCGGCAAAGGGATCCCGGGCGTACGGATCCAGGCCCAGCACTTCGATAAGGTACCGCCGCGAGCGGTCGATGGAGAATTCGACCCACAAAGGCAGATGGTCGGATACCCGGTAGGACATGCTGCGCAGGGAGAGTTCCTTGAACACCGCGTGCGCGAAGTCAATCGTTCCTGCTCGTCCCGTGTACTCCATCTCCAACTGGCCCATGAACCAGCCGATTTGATCGTAATGCTTGGCCTTTCGTCCCGTAGCCAGGTTCGTGGAGATGCCGCGAATTTGCGGCGGCACGTTGAGTCCCCGGGAGGTGAAGGCCTCGAAACAGGGGTCGCCCCGTCGGTCGATGTTGAAATCACCCAGCACGATGATGTCGTGGTGGTAGCGTTTGTCGCGCGCTTCCCATTGGGCCATCCAATCGGCAAAGGCCTCCAGTTCGGGACGGCGATCTTCGCACCCCTCGCCGTAGCGAATGTGCACCGTCACCAGGATGAACGCCTCCTCCCCGGCGCGGAAGGATACCGCGTAGGGCGTGCGGGCAAACTGCTCGATGGCCTGGTTCCCCCAATCGGGCGGAAGGACGATCTCCCCCGCCAGCCCGGAGGGCTCTACCCGTCGCTTGTCGTACACGAAGGCCAGCCGCTCCGCGTTGCCTGCCGTCCCCTCGCTCACATCGGAGACGATGAGGCCCCAGTGGGGTCCCAGAAATTCCAACAGTGTACGGATGCCCGTCAGGTCGCGGCGCACCTCCTGGATGGCCACCACGTCGAAGCGGGAGATAATTTCGGCAAGGATGGCGATAGCGCGCAGGTTTCGTTTTGGGGAATCCGGGTTTTCCTCGAAGGAGGGATACACCCCACCAAACATGCGGATGTTCCAGGTGGCAATGAGTAGGTTCCTGTCCGTCGATTTTGGGGGGACATTCGCGGCTTCAATGCGTCGTCGGAGACGAACGATGTCGGCTGCTGTCTCCGGGGAATATGATAGGTAGTCCATGATTTCCCCCCTTTTCCGGCGTAACCTCAGAATGGGTATGAAACGGCCGGGTAAACCGGCCACTCCATGTCCGAAGGCTTACTTCTGAGAAGTAGTGAGTTCCTTACAAAGCGTTCGATGCCAAAAGTCCAGGATATCCCTGGTCCTGTGGAAAGTGACCATCCAATATAGGAGAAGCATCCTCTCGGCCCACGGGGGTCACGCGAATGCCCCGGATCATTTCCATAGGCATGGGGGATTCAAACATGAGAACAGCACGGCCGTCACCGTTACATCGCACTTTCTTCACAGGAATGTGTCGCCCGGTAGCATCTACCAACCAGATGAAGTACGCAGGCCCTACATCAGTAGGAAGGTCCTCCAACACCAGAAGAAAACGCTCGTGTGTCCGATCACGAACGACCAACGCTCGGGGTGATGGGGATGAGGCTCTTCCCGAAATAATGTAGGAGTCATAAGCGTCGGGATTTTTCATGTAATCCATAAGTACCTCGCCCATTTCCTGGGCACTTACCATCTCGTCCTGCATGGCAGAAAGGCGCTGGTGCAATGTCAGATTCCAGCCAGTGAGCCCAAACGCGAGGAGAATAGTAATCACGAGGAGGAATCGAGACATTTGGCCCAGGCTCTTCCACATTTTGCCCCTTTCCTCAAAAGGAGCCGAAGGTTGAGTGGACTGAGATACAATTAAGGCACGGATGACATTGCGCAGGTAAGGGGGAGGGTCATAAAGAGGGGCAGCATATGCCAAGGCTGTCGCTACCCGCTCGTAGGAGTGATACGTGGCCTGACATTGAGGGCAGGATTTCAAGTGTTCCCGCACTCGCGCACTTTCTTCCTCTTCCAATGCCCCCAGGGCAAATGCGGGCAAATTTTCCTCCGCGAAGACATGTTCCTGATCCATCACGCCCTCAACTGTATGTCTGTATTCTTCCGTCCCACCCATACCTTACGCTCCTCTGCGGAAGATGGTTTTTCTGACAACAGATATTCGAACGTTTGCTTGCTCCAAGGATCTTCGTTTGTGGTCTCGACGGAGATTGAGGTTTCCCTATGCCCCCTCGCGTTCTGTGACCTTTCCAGATGCCTCATTCTCACCGCGTCGTTTCTTCTTCCCATCCGGAGAGGGCTTGCTCTCCAACAAATCCCGCAATTTCATCATGCCCAGACGCATGCGCGTCTTGACCGTTCCCAGTGGGATGTTCAGGTACTCGGCGATTTCCCTCTGAGTCATTCCCTGAAAGTAAGCGAGTTCCAGAACCTCTCGCTGTGCGGGAGGCAATTGTTCCAGGGCCTCGCGCACAGCCAGGGCCTCCAGGTGATGTTCAGGGATAAAACGCTCGTCCGCACGTGTGATGGCCGTGTTCAGTTCCGCTTCTCCCGCGCCCGTCAGGCCCCGTACACGGCGTCGCCTAAGGATATCAATGGTGCGATTCCGGGTAATAGAGGTAAGCCACGTCGTAAAAGATGAACGCTTGGGGTCGAAGGAGCGAGCCGCCTGCCACACGCGCGTAAAAACGTCCTGAGTGACCTCCTCGGCCAACTGATGGTCCTGCAACATCCGGTAGGCCAACGAGTAAACCAGGCGTCCATATTTATCGTATAGGGTTAACAGGGCTTCTTGATCGCCCTTGGCAACGCGTCGTAGCAACTCGACGTCAGAAAGATCCTGCATGGGCATCTTGGGCTCCTCCTCTAATTCCATTATAATGGCAACGGGTAAGGAAAGATAAATAGTTTGGAGCGTTTCGCACCTCCGCTTGAAAGGAGATTTCCTGCTCATGATATCGCTCGTGCAACAGATGACTCAGCGCCTTGTGGAGAATGTCGAACACGTTATCTTGGGCAAGCGCCCTGTGCTGGAACGTATCCTCGTAGCGTTGCTCTGTGAGGGACACGTGCTCATAGAGGATGTGCCGGGCGTAGGCAAGACCATGCTGGCCCGCGCGCTGGCCATGTCCACCGGATGCGAGTTCCGCCGCATTCAGTTCACCCCGGACATGCTGCCCAGCGACGTGACGGGCGTGTTCATCTTCAACCAAAAGACTCAGGAGTTCGAATTCCGGCCCGGCCCCATTCTTTCCCAGATCGTCCTCGCCGACGAGATCAACCGCGCTCCCCCTAAGACCCAGTCCGCCCTGTTGGAAGCCATGGAGGAACGACAGATCACCGTAGACGGACAAACGTATCCCATGCCTCACCCTTTCCTTGTGCTGGCAACCCAGAACCCTATCGAGTATGAAGGAACCTTCCCCTTGCCCGAGGCACAAGTGGACCGATTTATGATGCGCGTCCACCTGGGATATCCCTCACGGGAGCACGAAATCAAAATCCTCGACGTCCAACGCCATCATCATCCCATTGAAGATGTGGAGCAGGTGGTCAGTCGGGAGGAACTCCTCCAGGCCCAGGAGGCGGTCAAGGAAGTGTACGTGGACGACCTGGTTAAGGCCTACATCGTCGACCTGGTCACAGCAACCCGTAAGCACAGCGACGTGTACCTGGGCGCGAGCCCGCGCGGCAGCCTGTTTCTCTTCAAAGGGGCACGCGCGCTGGCCGCCATGCAGGGCCGCGACTACGTCCTGCCCGACGACGTGAAAGCGTTGGCTGTGCCCATCCTCGCCCACCGCATCATCGTCAGCCCGGACGCGCGCGTGCGTGAAGTACGGAGCGAGGACATCATTCAAGACATCGTAAACAGCGTGCCCGTGCCGGGCGCGCGGGTATGACAGCGTAGCACCATGGTATATTGGCGACGTATTGCGGTCCTCGTTGTGGTCACCTTAATCGCCTGGCTTATCGCCCTCAACACGGGACGCCGTCTGCCCCTTCAATTCGCCTACGTATTGACCAGCCTCCTGGTGGCCGCGTTCGTCATCGCCTGGTCAGGCGTACGAGGCCTTGCCTTCACTCGTGTGACGCCCGTACGTCATACCCAAGTAGGTCACATTCTCGAGGAACATTTGAGCATTACCAACCGCTGGTGGCTGCCCAAATTATGGATCGAGGTAATGGACTTCTCGACCTTCCCTGGCCATCGGGTCAGTCATGTGGTGCCCACGCTGCGAGGAGGGCGTACATACCGGTGGCATGTGCGCACCCTGGCCACCCGACGAGGGGTGTTCCGATTGGGCCCCATGCGCGTGGCCAGCGGAGATCCCTTTGGTCTCTTTCTCTTTCGCCGTGATCTCCCTCACCACACATCGGTGGTGGTGTTCCCGTACGTGGCTCCTCTACCCTACTTCCCCCTGCCAGAAGGGCGACTGACGGGCGGGGAGGTCGCGCATCGCCGTACACACCAGGTGACAACGAATGTGGCGGGGGTACGCGAGTACATGCCCGGCGATAGCCTCAATCGCATTCACTGGCGCACGACCGCGCGCGTCCGCCGCCTCATGTCCAAGGAGTTCGAACTCGATCCCCTGGCCGATGTGTGGCTGGTGTTGGACATGCACCGGGACGTATATGGCGGTGTGGAACGCAACACAGAAGACGTCGTGCCGGTACTCATGGTCAACCGAAAGGACATCATGCTCCCGCCACATGGGGCTGAATATGCCGTGTCGGTAACAGCAACCTTGGGCAATCACATGTTACGCCACGACCGGGCCCTGGGGCTGGTGTGCCACGCCCAGCAACGTTGGATCATTCCATCTGACCGGGGTGAACGCCAGCGTGACCGTTTGCTGGAGACCTTGGCTTTGGTCGAACCCGAAGGGCGTTTGCCCCTTTCCCATGTCCTTCTGATAGAATTACCCCTGTTTGGGCGACACAGCACGCTTGTCGTAGTGACGGGGGACTGGACGGCTCACTGGGTGCCGCCGTTGATCGAGTTGAAACGTCGTGGCGTGGTTCCTATCGTCATCCTGATAGACAACTCCACCTTCGCCGACCTGCCAACGCCGGACGTGGCCATCTCCCACTTGGCCCGGCATAACGTGCACACCTTTGTGGTGCACAAAGGGGATTCGCTGACCAGGGCCTTGTCGCATCCTGTGGTGAAGGGCCTGGTCGGGTAACGCTTGTCGGAAAGGGATGGGCATGGACAAGGCGGACATCCGAGACGC
>JALWHQ010000420.1 GCA_026983525.1 Anaerolineae bacterium
ACGAAGGGCCAGGGCGCCGTTCACTGCCCCCGCGTTGGGGCGGTCGAAGTAGTCGGGGCTGCCGACCAGGGCCAGGATGTCGCCACTCCGCGGGTGCATGACCACGACCGCGGCACTGGTCACGCGGCGGTCGGGTGGTGCATCAGGGTTGTGGTTGAGGCGGTAGAGGTGGCTGCGCACGATGGTCTCCGCCTCTCGCTGCAGGTCGAGATCCAAGGTGGTGGTAATGATCAATCCGCCCGCGCGCACCGTTTCCACGCCCAGGGTTTTCTCCACTTCAGCCTGAACCATGGCCACGAAGTGGGGAGCCTCGATGGGGAAGGGGGTGGCGGCGAGGGGCAGGGGTTCGGCCAGGGCACGACGGTGCTCGTCTGGCGTAATCATGCCTTCGGCCAGCATGCGGTCGAGGACGATGCGTTGGCGGATTTTGGCTGCGCTCGGGTTGGCGATGGGGTTCCATTCCGCCGGTGCCTGGGGAAGCCCGGCCAGGAGCGCGCACTGGGCCAGGCTAAGGTGGCGCGCGCTCTCCCCAAAGTAGGCGTGGGCTGCGGCCTCGATGCCGGTGGCGAAGTTCCCATAGTAGGCTCGGTTCAGGTACAGGGTCAGGATTTCTTCCTTGCTCAGGTGGCGCTCCAGGCGCCAGGCCAGCCAGGCCTCCTTCAGTTTGCGGATCAGGCTGCGCCGATAGCGCTCATCTGGGGAGAGGAGACTGATGCGCACCAGTTGTTGGGTCAGGGTGCTGGCCCCGGTGAGGGGGTGCCCGTAGCGCAGGTGGTAGTACACGCTGCGGGCAATGGCCACCACATCCACGCCGGGGTGCCTGAAGAAGCGCTCGTCCTCGGTCGCGATGGTGGCCTGAATGCACGCGGGGGCTATGTCCTCCAGGGAGACGGGGCGGTGTTGGGCTGCGTTGGGATCCACCCACTCGTACAGTAACCTCCCCTGCTGGTCGACGATCAGGTTGGATGGGGCTGGGGCAAGGGAGATGTCGGGGGGAGGAAGTAGGCGCGCGATGAGGTAGGGGGCAATCAGGATGAGCAGGGCTAATATCGAGAGCGTGCGCAGCCCACGTGGTCGCATGTCGTATAGCCTCATTACATCGGATTCGTCCGATTGGGTGGTGTGAGTAAGGCGATATCCCAAGGATAAGACGTACTTTCTTGGCCCAGTCGTTCCGTATGATATAATGCTTTCCGGCCTGGAGCAATGGGCGTTCCCAGACCTAGGGTATAGCAGCATTTTTTCGGTGCCAATGATTTCGTGTCATTGCGAGCGAGCGTCAGCGAGCGAAGCAATCCACCATATTGGCTGTCCAGCGCTTGCGTTGGAGATTGCTTCGGGCTCTTCGAGCCCTCGCAATGACAGAGCGCTTCCAATCGCGCCGAAAAGTTCTTGCTATACCCCAGACCTATTGCAACTTGACAAATTGTGCGGACAATCGGCCGTTTGTACGTAGGGGGCTAAAGACCCCGTGCTACATCGAGGTGAGAGCCGCTGGAAGCGGCCTACATGGAGCCCCCTTCGAGGGGGCTTTGCCCAGACGTAGCCCAGCGGTTTTGCAACTTGAAAAATTGTTCTGACAATCGGTCGCTTTTGCGCACGGGGCTGGAAGGATACTGTTGGTAAACCTGTTGGGCCTAAACCCAGCCCTTCCCCTTTCATCACACGTTTACCAACAGTATCGTTCACCTCCGGGCGGGTTCGAGCGCCGATTTGCAGCCCGTTTAATGTCGGAACAATTTGAAAATCTCCAATACCTCTGGGCCCGCACGGGGTCTTTAGGATGCTGTTGGCAAACGTGTGGGACCATAGACGATGGAGGATAGATGACAGTTGAAGGCTATCGTCCATCGTCCATGGTCTATCGTCGGCTGGTGCCCATGTAAACGCATTTTTGTTCTCGCACTTAGCGGCTTGGCGCCTTTGCGAGAGATGACGTGTTCTCTTCCCTACCGATGGGAGGGGAGGTGAGGGCCAGGCACAATAGGTTTCATCTATCGCTGGGCATGTTTTACGCTATCGTCCGCCTTCGGGTGGGTTTTGGCAGCGCTTACAATGACATGGCGTAGGGAGGAAGTGGCGTGTCGACCTGGATTTACGTGGTTATTCTGGCTGTGCTGATTATTCTGCACGAGTTGGGCCATTTCTGGGCTGCTCGGCGTAACGGCATCATCGTTGAGGAGTTCGGGCTGGGATTGCCACCCAAACTGTTTTCCTTGGGACGGTGGAAGGAAACGGAGTTTACGCTCAACCTGTTGCCCATTGGCGGGTTTGCCCGCATGAAGGGAGAGGATGAGGATCTGGGGGAGGGGAGTTTCTGGCGGGCTCCCGCGCGGGCGCGGGCCATGGTCCTGCTTGCCGGACCCTTGATGAATATCCTCGCGGCCATTCTGGCCCTCACGGTGACGTACAGCGTGATCATCCCCGGGGATGGCGTGTGGATTCTCGATGTGGCCCCGAATTACCCTGCTGCCGGCGCGCTCCGGACCGGCGACGTGG
>JALWHQ010000421.1 GCA_026983525.1 Anaerolineae bacterium
GGTGAGGGCCAGGACACAATGGGTTTGCCAACAGTGTCGTTTATCTCCAGGCGGGTTCGAGCGCCGATCTACGGCCCGTTCAATATCGGAACGAATGGGAGATCTGCCATGTCTGGCCGTGGAATTCTCTCTCGTCTGAGAACGCTGCTCAAATGTCTGAGACAATCTTCCATACTTCATCTTCGAGACATGATAAGATTATAACAGTCCTCCCCGCCTTTAGTGTCAAAGAGAGACGTGACGTCCAAGAGTGTGCGGAGGAGTACAACACCTGCCGATTTCCCGAATTTCAGGGCGATGCCCAAAACCTCACGGGCCACACAGAGCGTAGAACGACACTGTGACTTGATATGTATTGTCGCCCCCATGATCTTTATCGCAATGACGACTTTCTTGTACTTGGCGGGTGGAAGTAACGCCAATTTCTTGCTGATGAAGGCGAGGCATCGCGTTCTGGCCTCCCTATCGGCCTCGACCTCGATCTCCCGGGATACCGTCACCAGTCCCCGCAGGCCGACCCCCGGGGGACGGAAGAAGACCTGCAGGACTCTTGCTTTGCTTGCCTGCTCATTTGGTTGGATCCCATACACAGTCAAACGGTACGTTCGCCACGGGGCAGAGGCGACTGGTAAGAATGTTGCATTGTCCAATAAGTCGGAGAAGGCATACGTCTGCAAGAGACGACCGTTCTCGTCTCGCAGTACGATGGAGCCCGCAAATCCTGAAAGCGTGCTCAATGGCGCACCCTGGTTCTGCATTGTCACGGTCACGGAAAAAGGCTTGTACTGGACAATCGGTCTGGAGACCATCTCGATACTGACCGCTTGAAATTTGGGGACAGAGGGCGTTGGGGTAGGTGAGGGGATAGGAGCCGTGGGCGTGTTAGCCTGTCGTTCACTTTCAGTGTGTGCCACAATGAGGAATTCTTGCCGTGGCCAAGGCCAGATACCTCCCCACTTGCCCCGTTCGTCCATGAAGGCGGGTTCTACGAAGTAGTCCCCGGGGGCATCAAAGGAGCGACGCTGATGATAGGTGTAGGTTTCGTCTGGGGCAAGCACAATGTCGGTGACGGCCGGAAAGTCGGCATGAGGTGCGGACCACCCTAAAGTTGGGCCGCCAGGCCCGCGGGCAGCGGCGACCAACCGTCTGATGGTGACCGTCTTGGTTCCGTTGTTGCGGAGGCGGAATTCGACCTCTACCTCTTCCCCTTGCCGCACCACGTCCTTGGAAAGGTGCAAGCCCCCTTCCACAATCAAACATTCAGGGGGCGGCACGTATCCACTCGCATCTTGCACGTTGAACCACACGCGTGGAAACGGTCGAATGCCTCCCCAACGTCCTTGTACGTCTTGCATCACGGGCTCAACGAAATAGTCTCCAGGCCTATCGAAGGATCGGCTCTGGCGGTAAATGTATTCGTGATTCGGTTGTAATGTGATGTCCTCCACGGCGGGGAAATCAGCGCGAGGCGCGTTCCATCCCAGGCCACAGGCATTAGGCCCTCGCGCACCGGCCACCAGACGTCGAATCGTCACCGTGGTGCCGGTCTCGTTGCGCAGGCGGAAGGAGACGAGGACGGTCTCGCCAACGTGTGGATTCTTGGGCGTTAGGCGGACACCCCCGATAACAACGAGATGCCCCGAAGCAGCGAGGGCGGTTGTCCTCGGTAATGGACGTGCGAGAGCAGCAAACAGCATGATCAGCAGAAGAGGCAAGGGGCAGATTCCACGGAAACGCTCGTTATGCCTTCTCATCTTCCTCACTCCGTAGGAACACCAACCTTTGTCCTCGCCCTTAGTGCCAAGGTTGATCCTCGGGAGACCTCATTCCCTACGAGCCTTGAGGGCCAGAAAGGCAACCTCCCGGACGTCATTGTCCGGGTGGTTCAGAGCCTTCTTCAAGGCCTCGGTGACCTTGGCCCCTCTCCGCTTGGCCAGGGCTTTCACTGCCCCGTAGCGCACCCACCAAGAGTCGTGGTCCAGGGCGCGAATGAGGGCCTCGGTCACGTCGTCTCCCTCTCGCGCGGCCAGGGCCTCTACTGCCGCCTGGCGCACGTTGGCATACTTGTTATCCAAGGCGCCGATGAGGGCGTCGGTAACCTTCTTTCCCTTGCGCGGTGCCAGGGCCTCCACCGCCGTCTGGAGTACCAGCCAATTTCTGTCGCTCAGGGCGCGGATGAGGGCGTCGCTCACCTTCTCTCCTTTCCGTTCGGCCAAGGCCTTCACCGCCGCCTCGCGTACGTACGAATCCTTGTCGCTCAGGGCGCGGATGAGGGCGTTGGTAACTTTCTCCCCTTTCCGCTCTGCCAAGGCAGCCACCGCCGCATAGCGCACGTCTGGAACCTCATCGTCCAGGGTTCGAATGAGGGCGTCGGTGATCTCTTCCCCTTTCCGCTCGTCCAGGGCTTTCACCGCCGCATAGCGCATGCCCGGATCTTCATCATCCAGGGTTCGAATGAGGGCCTCGGTGACCTGCTCCCCCTCCCGTGCTACTGTCCACCTCCCCAGGGATATCACCTGCAGGGACATCACCGCCGCCCAACGCACGTCCGAGTCCTCATCGTCCAGGGCGCGGATGAGGGCGTCAGTGACCTTCTTCCCCTCCCACTCGTCTAGGGCTTTCACCGCCGCCCAACGTACGTCCGAATGTTTGCTATCCAGGGCTCGAATGAGGGCGGTGATGGCCTTCTTCCCCTCCCGCTCGTCCAGGGCTTTCACCGCCGCATAGCGCACTACGAGAGACCTGTCATCCAGGGCTCGAATGAGGGCGTCGGTGACCTTCTCCCCTTTCCGCTCTGCCAAGGCAGCCACCGCCGCATAGCGCACGTCCAAGTCCTTGTCGTCCAGGGCTTGAATGAGGGCGTCGGTGATCTCTTCCCCTTTCCTCTTGGCCAGCGCTGCCACCGCCGCATAGCGTACGTCCGGATCTTCATCGTCCAGGGCGCGGATGAGAACGTTGATGGCCTTGTCCCCTTCCCGCGCAGCCAAGGCCTCCACTGCCGCCTTGCGCACCTGCGAAGCCACATCGTTCAGGGCGCGAATGAGGGCGTTGGTGTCCTCCTCTCCCTTGCGTAGTGCCAGGGCCTTCACTGCCGCATAGCGCACGTCCGGGTATTTGCTCTCCAGGGCTCGAATGAGGGCGTCGGTGGCCTTGTCCCCCTCCCGTGCGACCAAAGCCTTCATCGCCGCCTCACGTACCCACCAATTCTCATCGTCCAGGGCGCGGATGAGGGCCTCGGTCACCTTCTCCCCTTTCCGTTCGGCCAGGGCCTCCACCGCCGCCTCGCGCACGTCCGGGTATTTGTTGTCCAGGGCGTCGATGAGGGCGTCGGCGGCCTTGTCTCCCTCCCGTGTGACCAGGGCCTCCATCGCTGCCTCGCGTACATCCGGGTATTTGTTGTCCAGGGCGCGAATGAGGGCCTTGGTGGCCTTGTCTCCCTCCCGTGCGACCAAAGCCTTCATCGCCGCCTCACGTACCCACCAATTCTCATCGTCCAGGGCGCGGATGAGAGCGTCGGTCACCTTCTCTCCTTTCCGTTCGGCCAGGGCCTGCACCGCCGCCTCGCGCACATCCGGGTATTTGTTGTCCAGGGCGCGAATGAGGACCTTGGTGGCCTTGTCCCCCTTCCTTGCGGCCAAGGCCTTCATCGCCGCCTCACGTGCCCAGCGATTCTTGTCGTTCAGGAAACGGATGAGGGCCGCTTCAGTGACTGTTTTCCGTTTGGCAAGGGCTTCCACCGCCCCCACACGGATATCCTTACGGCGCAGGGCGCGAAGGAGAGCGATGGTTATCGTTATCCCTTCCCGCGTCGCCAGGGCCTCGGCCGCTATCTTGCGCACGTCCGAATCTTCATCGTCCAAGGCGCGAATAAGGGCTTTTGTGGCCTTGCCTTCTTTCCGCTCGGCAAGGGCCTCCACCACCCCCAGGCGAACATTCCTATTCCCATGGCTCAAGGCGCGAACGAGAGCGTCGGTGACCTCTTCCCCTTCCCGCGTCGCCAGGGCCTTCACCGCTACCTTGCGCACTTCCGAGTCTTCATCGTCCAGGGCGCGGATGAGAGCCTCGATGACCTTGCCCCCCTTTCGCGCGGCCAGGGCCTCCACCACCCCCAGGCGGATATTTCTATCCCTATGGCTCAAGGCGCGAAAGAGAGCGTCGGTGACCTCTTCCTCTTCCCGCGTCGCCAAAACCTTCACCACCACCTCGCGCACGTCCAAATCCTTCCACAAACCCACGTACACTCTACCTAGGGCTTTACCCAAAGCGCGGATGAGACCGGCGATAGATTTCTCCCCTTTCCGCACGGCCAGGGCCTTCACTGCTGCATACTGCACGTCACTGTCTTCATCGTCCAGGGCGTGGATGAGGGCGTTGGTGACCTTGTCTCCCTTGCGTGCCGCCAGGGCCTTCACCGCTGCCTCGCGTACCCCTCGCTTCTCATCGTCCAGGGCGTGGATGAGGGCCTCGGTGACCTTGTCTCCCTCCCGCGCGGCTAAAGCATGCGCCGCCGCCTCGCGCACGTCCGAATCCCAGGCGTTCAGGGCGCGAATAAGGGCATTGGTGACCCTCTCCCCCTTCCGCGCGGCTAGGGCCTTCACCACCTTGGAACGCTGGTACCACGTTTTCGCGTTCAAGGCACAAATGAGGACTTCAGTGACTTTGTCTCCTTTCCGCTTGGCAAGGACTTCGGTCACCCCTGTGCTCCTGCCCCAAGTCCGCCTCATGGCGCTGATGAGGGCGTCGGTCATCTTCTCCCCCTCCCGTGCGGCCAGGGCCTCCACCGCTGCCTCGCGCACCGACGGGATCACGTCGGACAGGCTGAGGATGAGGGCATGGGTAACTTCGTTCCCCTCCCGCGGGGCCAGGGCCTTCACCGCTGCCTCGCGCACCGACGGATCGTTCATGGCACGGATGAGGACGTTAGTTACCCTCTCTCCCTTGCGTGGTGCCAGGGCCCTCACCGCCGCCTTGCGTACGCCTGAATCCCCGTCGTCCAGAGCGCGGATGAGGGTCTCGGCCACATGGTCCCCCTCCCGTGCGGCCAGGGCCTCCACCGCTGCCTTACGCACATCCGCATACTTGTTATCCAAGGCGCGGGTGAGGGCCTCGGTGGCTTTGTCCCCTTCCCGTGCGGCCAGAGATTTCATCGCCGCCTCGCGCACGTCCGAGTCTTTATCGTCCAGGGCACGGATGAGGCCATCAGTGGCTTTGTCCCCCTCCCGTTCGGCCAGGGCCTTCACTGCCCCATAGCGCACCATTACAGAGTCATGGTTCAGAGCGCGGATGAGGGTCTCGGTCACGTGGCCCCCCTCCCGCTCGGCCAAGGCCTTCACCGCCGCCTCGCGCACGTCCGGGTGTTCGCTATCCAGGGCACGGATGAGACCGTTGATGGCCTTCTTCCCCTCCCGCATGGCCAAGGCATTCACTGCCTCATAGCACACGTACAAATCTTCATCGTCCAGGGCGCGGATGAGGCCATCGGTGGCTCTACCTCCTTCCCGCGTGGCTAGGGCCTTCACTGCCCCATAGCGCACTATTACAGAGTCGTGGTGCAGGGCACGGATGAGGGCCTCGGTCACATGGTTTCCTTCTCGCGCGGCCAGGGCCTTCACCGCTGCATGGTGCACGAACGGTTTTTTGTCGTTCAGGGCGCGGATGAGGGCGTTGGTGGCCTCCTCTCCCTCGCGTGGCGCCAGGGCCTTCACCGCCGCATAGCGCGCCACCCAAGAGTCGTGATCCAGGGCGCGGATGAGGGCGTCGGTTGCCATATCCCCCTTCCATTTAGGGATGAGCGAACCAACGATTCTAGCCGGGAGTCCGACTATGACTTCGACCATGACTTCGACAATGACTCTGACAATGCTTGCGACTATTCCTATTGCGAGCATGAGGAGGATGTCAAGGATGTCAAGGTTGTGACGGATGTCAGTCGCTTTGAGCCTCCTCCATTTGAGGATGCCCCAAATAATGACGCCGGCTATCACGAGTCCTACGACATAGAATGTGACGCTCATGCTCCACCCCCTCCTCGTGTTATGCCGTTCCTCTTTCGCTCCGGCCGGGGCGTGCACGGCCACCGGCAGAAAATCTCTAAGCAGGAATGGATTCCCGCCTTCAACATGAACTGCCCCCACGGGGCAGACAAGGATGCCGCGCCAAGGGACGCCTCATGTAATGCAGGCGACGTCATTCGGCTGTAGAACTCCCGGGGCTGAAAGCCTTGGGCACCCCTTCAGCAGAGTTCCGAACCCTCGAAGAGTTCGGAACTCTGCCACCCTGCCGCCCAGGATTCCCCCGGCCGTGGATGTCTGAATTACCGCGCGAACAGGCCCACCTCCGCAACCATAGATTCGTAGTTATGTCCGGAGGCGTAGATGCGGATTTTGTGCAGTACAGCCGGGCGGGTGCCTTGGCTTTCCCACAGAGCGACCAGGTTGGGCGATTCATACGGCCACCAGACGAAGGGCGGAATTTTCTCGCCGTTTACAGTGGGCCAGCCCCGAATCTCCGGATCGCGGAAGTAGAACCCATGCACCCAGAACTGATCCTTCCCGTACACGTCCGTGTAGTCAATGCGCACCATCAGCGGATACTCGGAGCCCATCATCCCCCCGCCCGAGAGACTCTGGTACAGCAGTCGCACATCCATGCGCAGCACCAGGGAGTCCACATCGCGCACATCCGCGTCCAACTGCTGCTCGATCCACACCTCCGTGTGCACCCCCTCTTCGGCACGACGGAAGAACTTCACCGCCCGACGTCCCCCCACAGTAATCACGGCCACCGTTCCCGCGGCTACCACATCCGGTTGTAGGAACCCCACCTGCCAGGCGACCTCCAAGGGTTCGGTGAAGTTGCCGTTGCGGATGAGGTTGCGTTCAGCCGAGGTGGGCGGCTGGGGAGGCTGGGCCAGGGGCACCGTGGTGCGCTCCCCCTCCTTGACGAGCACGGTCAATCCTCGGGCAGTGACGAACACCTCCCCCTGGCGGACGGTGACTTCCATGCCCTGGTTGCTGACGAAGACCGAGAAGGAGGCGTTGCGAGCGCGCACATCGCCGTGAGGGGTTCTCACCTCTATGTCCAGGTCCCTGTCCGGAAATCGGCCCCCGATGACGCGCACACGGCCCTGGGCGACACGCACTCGCAATCGACCGGGGTCAGGGCTCCACCGGGGAAACCGGGGCTGCAGGGATTCCACCAGGGTCAACTGGGTGTTGTTGTACATGAGTAGGCTGGCGACCTCTTCGCGGCGGCTTTCTGCCCCGTTGGTGAAAACGGTGATGCTCACGGAGGATGCATTGTCGGTGCGCAGGGTCATGCCTGGGTTAAGAGAGCGGGGACGGGTGAGGGCTGCCAGTTCCGGCTGACCGGGAAACTCGATGAGTGCCGTCCCCTGGAGGGATTGGGCTTCAACGGGAAGTCCGCGCGTGGCATGTTGCAGAAAGGTGCGGATACCCCAGGGCACCCCTACGGCCAGGGATATGCAGGTAAAGAATGAAATTAGCATGACGGCCCAGGCCACCCGCTCCGGGCTGCGCTCCCACACACTGCGCGCGGCACGCTCACCCATGGTCATGATGGTCCTCTTGCCGTTCAGAGGATTGGGCACTTAATTTGGCCTGGATGACCTTCACATAGTGGGCTGCATCTTTGTCATTGGGGTTGACTTCCAAAGCGCGTTGGAAGTGGGCCAAGGCGGATACGAGGTCGCCGCGCTTCAAATAGATCAGACCCAGGTTGTAGTCCACGTGCGGTGCTTTCGGGTCGACTTCAAGGGCTTTCTTGAACGCGGCAATGGCGGACTTCTGCTGTTCGTCACCGGAATGTTCCAGGTGGCCCAAATAGGCAGCGGCCAGGTTCGTCCATACCATGGGATTGTCGGGCGCCTGGCGGGCTGCTTCCTGCAAAAGTGGAACGGCGTCTTCAAAGCGCCCCAAGAGGATGTACGCCCCGCCCAGGTTGATTTTGACGTCGACACTGTCTGGCGCGAGGTAAAAGGCCCTTTCCAGGATTTCCGCTGCCTCCTTCGCTTTGCGTTGGGCTAAAAGCCGCGCGCCCTCATTGATGAGGCGCTTGGCCTCTTGTTCCCGTTTGCTCTGCTCCACTACGGAACGTGTTTCTGCCTCCTTATCCTTGCGAGATCCGTTAGGTTTCAGCGTCGTCATATGTTCCTGTCCTCCCCAAGTAAGTGGACAAGAATCATTTCCCGTCGGACACACGGACGATAGACGATGGACGATAGACGATGGATGATAGGCGACGGTTGAAGGCTATCGTCCATTGTCCATGGTCTATCGTCGACTGGTGCCCATGTAAATTTTCCATGTATACTGAACACCTCCGGCGTCACCCGAGCCCCCGTTATTATAGGAGATATCCCTTTGCCAGAGCCACTACGGTGGTCAACGTCACAATGCTGGCCATCGTGGTCACGAACACCACTTCTGCTACGTACTCGGGTTCGCAATCGAACTCTGTGGAAAGCACAGTGCTCATCACGGCCGTGGGGGTGCTGGCCTGTACGATGGCCACTGCTCGCGCCAGGCCGGTCATGCCCAGCCAACCGGAGATAAGCCAGGCCAGCACCGGCCCTATGCCCAGTTTAGCCACAGTGGTGGGAATCGTCCGCTTCCAGTGGACCTGCGTTCCCAGCCGTCCCAGGTTGACACCGAGGATGATGAGCATAACCGGAACAGCCGCTTGTCCGGCCAGGGAGATGGCTTTGAGCAAGGGGGCGGGCATAGGCCAACGAAAGGCGTTCGTCAGCAGGGCGGCGAATGTGGCGTAGACCAGGGGCGCGCGCGCCACGTTTTTCAATGCACGACTAACAGATGCTCGTCCCGAGGAGGCCACGTACACGCCGACGCTATTGGCGAGGGTTGCGTTCATCACATAATACAAGATGGCAATCTGCAACCCCGCATCTCCAAAAGCAAACTGATTCAAGGGTAACCCGTAGTTGCCGGTATTGCTGTTGATGAGTGCGAGCACTGTGGCACTTGTTACGGAACGTGTGTAGCGCAAAAATTTGGCAATGGCAAACCCGATGAGTGCCATCAAGATGGCCATTGTAATGGCAAACATGACCGCGCTTCCCAGTCCTTCCCCGTTCAAGTCCAACCGGTAGAGGGTAGCAAAAGCCAGGCAGGGGGAGAAGACGTAAAACGTCGCCTGGGAGAGTGCTCGAACGTCGACCCCTATCAAACGTTGGAGCAGCACCCCCAGTCCGGCCACCAGGAAGACAGGCAGAACGACATTCCAGAGGACCGTGAGGAAAAGCACGAGTCTTATTCGTCCTCCTCCACAACGATCTCTTCCATAGTCTCTTCCATTTCCTCGCCCTCAAACGTGTATTCTTCTTCGAAGTCTTTCTCCATATCCTCTTCAACGGTGTCCATCACTACAGGGCCTTCCTCAATTTCTTCCTCTCCCTCTTCCTCCGAATTCGTCAAGAAGCGGTATGTGTCGAGATTCGTAATAAAGCACTCCACAGCATAGACGTCGGCCATTCCTTGAGGTTCCACCAGATCTTCGATGAGACCCCGCAGAAAGTCCTCTAATTCGTCATGGTCCCAACTTAGGAGTTCCTCATCCCACACCAACAGGGTGCCGAATACCCCATCGGACGTGAAGTGTAAGTCCACTTTGCCTACACTGATCGGTTCACTTGATTCGTCCGTGCGATACAGGGTAAGTTGCTCAGAGTATGGCGTTCGTACCAACCGGCGAAGACGAAGGCTCATGGACATGGGAGGCTCCTTTCCTCAAATAAAGAAGAGCAACGAAAGGACCACAAGTGTACTTTGACCTTCATAATTTCTTTGCTGGGAGGAGAAAGATGTTAGTAGGCGTTACCCTAACGTTCTTCGTTGTCCTCCTCGACAATCTCTGTGTCCGAAAAATCGAAGAGGGGAAAGGTCATCTCCCCCCTCATGAAGCGTAATTCATCGAGAGCCTCTTCGGCTGCTTCGGCTACGAGGTCTACATCGCTTTCCGCCAGTTTGACGAGGAGACGTTCTGCCTCAGGGCCGCCAATGCGTCCCAAGGCCTCGATGGCTGCCAGACGAATTTCCATATCCTCGTCCTCGAGCAAGGCCCGCAAGGGGGGGATAGCCTCCTCAATTTCCAACTCCCCCGCGGCCAGCGCCGCTTCGTAGCGAAGTTCGGGATCAGGGCTTTCCAGTTCAGCCAGGATATAGGGGCGCCATCGTGGATTGGCACTGCGCCCCATGGCGAACACCGCGCTGGCCTGCATGCGCAGATCACCATCGTAATAGGCAGCCTCAATGAGATCGCGAACATGAGGCTCATCCACGTAGCCCAGCGATTCGATGGCTCTCCGCCGCACGTCCACGTCTTCCCGTGGATCGCGGGCCTTTTCCAGCAGCGCCTCGATGACGGGCATGACGTCGCGGTGGCTCACTTTGCCCAATTCGGCAAGGAGCACGAAGCGTCCCAGGGAGATTGCGGCGGCCTCGCGCACGCGAAAGTCCGGGTCGTGACGCAGGAGGTGCAGTAGGGGACCGATTAGCGCCGGGCTCTCGTCCTCCCACAACCCTTGAATGGCTGTGGCGCGCACTTCGGCGTCCTCGTCCGAGAGGAGCCAGCGAAAGATGGCTCGGAAGTCGTATTCCGCGTGGTCTTCCGCCATTTCCACCAG
>JALWHQ010000422.1 GCA_026983525.1 Anaerolineae bacterium
ATTTGAGCGTGTTCCGTATTGGTTACGACATGCTGACACGCAGTCTGAGTCATGGCCATCTCGTTAGGATACGTCTACTGCCCTACTTCAGATGAAAACTGTCGGGTAGTCAGTTTCACTTTTATCTCGCCACGCCGCAAAGACGCAAAGAGGAAAAGCAACAATTTTGCGGCGTGGCGCCTTTGCGAGGGATGAAGGGGGTCCTTCGCCAACCAAGCGTCGGTCTACAGCCTGTTTGATGTCGAATCAACCTGGAAATCCACAACATGCCTGCCGCCCGGGGCTTTCCGTTCGTACCTCGTTATAGTATACTTGTCCTCCCACCTGGACTTTTGACAAAGTCCCATGGTACGGAGAAGGGCGAGGGAGGGAAAAGGGGAAGTCTATATGTTGTGGCTCGGCGAATCCGAGCCACAACATATAGATTCTCTTCCTCCCCTCTTTTCCCACCCTCCTTCCTTGCTCATGGCCGTCAGGCGTTTATCAAAAATCCAACTCCCACGTACCTCTGACGTAATGTCGACCGACCCATGAAGACGTGTACGGCTTGTGGTAGATAACGTGGTGGGACAATTCATGTCGACGCCAAAAGGGATGTCCTCCGAGATGCATGTTTCCGCACGCGCGCGGGCGTGGTGGCATGGTGGCGCGCTTTTGGGAGCCCTGGTTGTGTTCGCGGGCGTGCTTCTGTTGGGTGGGCAAGGGGTGCTGTACGCACCAGCACGCCGCATTGGATATGCCGTGTGTCACCAGTTGCCCTCCCATTCCTATAGGGCTTTGGGCCAGTACTTACCCCTGTGCGCGCGTTGTACGGGGCAGTATCTGGGAGCGCTGGTCATGCTGGGATATGTGCTCTGGGTGGGGGGCGCGCGCGTACAACGCTTTCCCTCCCCTGGCGCCCTGGGTCTGGTGGGCGTGTTGCTACTGGTCTGGGCTGCGGATGGGCTCAATTCCTACCTGGAATTTCTCGGCCTTCCGTACCTGTACACGCCCCACAATTTCTTGCGCCTGGTAACGGGCATGGGGGAGGGGGTGGCGATAATGGTCCTGTTCTGGCCTGTGTTCGCTCAGGCAACGTGGCTCCCGCGTGAGGGGGGTCGGCTGCGTGCGCGCGACCTGCTAAAAGCGTTGGCCGTTGCGTACGCCCTTACTCTGGTGGTACACTTTGGCGACGGTGGGATACGTTACGCATTGGGATTGCTTTCCGCCTTTGGGGTCCTTCTCCTGATGACCATGGTGTTCAGCGTCTTTCTACGCCTGCTAACCCGGCGCATAAGCACCGGCGAACGTGGGTGGGAGACAACCCTCTTTCTCGTGCTTGGCGCGGTCATGGCGGTTGGAGTCATTCTGGGAGTGGGGGCCCTGCGCGACCTGTTGCCACACGTCGTCGAGTAGATTCTCGACCAATTGACCGGCTGACTACCAGACTACTTCCCGGAGGTTCGACGATGTCCGACTGCATCTTCTGCCGCATCATTAACAAGGAAGTCGACGCCACCATTGTGTATGAGGACGACCAGGTCGTCGCCTTTAACGACATCTACCCCAAAGCCCCGGTGCACGTGCTCATCGTGCCCCGCCGCCACATCCCCTCACTCGCCCACGTCACCCCTGAAGACGAACCTGTGCTCGGCCACATGATGTACGTGGCCCGCAAAATTGCCGAGGAGCAGGGCATCCTGGAAAGCGGCTTTCGTACCATCATCAACACGGGCCGCCACGGGGGCCAGGAAATCTACCACCTGCACATGCACCTCGTCGGCGGCCGACCCGTAGGGCCGATGCTGGTAAGACAATAACGTCGTGCGTCGGTCGTCTTGCGTCATTCATCGACGATACGCGAGGAGCGACGCACGACGTACGACGCACTACGCATGACGCAAGAGAGGAGGTCGCCATGCCAACGCTGCGCATGACCGTCAACGGCCAACCTGTCACGCTGGACGTCCCCGCGCACCGCACATTAGCAGAAGTGCTCCGCTACGACCTGGGGCTGACCGGCACGAAAGTCGGCTGTGGCGAGGCCGAATGTGGCGCCTGCACAGTGCATGTCAACGGCCGACCAGTTCTATCCTGCATTTATCCCGCGCTGAAGGCCCAGGGAGCGGAGGTGGTGACCATAGAAGGATTGGCAGAGATCGCCCTAACACCTGATACCCAATACCCGATATCTGATATCGGATCCCAAGTCTCGGGTATTGGGTATCAGGTATCGGGTATTGATGGCCTGCACCCCCTCCAAGCTTCGTTTATCATCCACGGCGCGACCCAGTGTGGCTTCTGCACGCCGGGCTTCATCATGCAGGCCGCGTGGTTGCTGAAGGAGAATCCGAACCCGACCGATGAGGACATTCGCCGCGCGCTAAAGGACACCTACTGTCGGTGCACGGGGTACGATGCCATCGTGGACGCGGTGAAGGCCGCGGCGGAGTTCATGCGCACGGGCAAGATGCCGCCCCCGAGCCTCCCCCCCACTCCCCACA
>JALWHQ010000423.1 GCA_026983525.1 Anaerolineae bacterium
AATTTTTTTCATGTATTTTTGTAATATTGTCAGCCAAACCAGAAACGGCCTGCAGAAGCAGGCCGTCACCCGAACCATAAACCCTGTCGATCAGGGCGCAAGCTTGGACACGTAGTCCGCCAATACTTCCAGGTCCTCATCACTGAAACGGGGCTCGCCCGTGGGAGTGACCAGCACACCTTTCATGGCCACGGACTGACCATTGGCCCGCTTGCCGGACATGATGTCCTTGATCTGCTGCAGAACATATTCCTTGTTCTGGCCCGCAATTTTCGGATAGGCCGGCATAATGGGGCTCTTGCCGTCCTTGCCATGACAGGCAGCACAGGTCATGTAGAGACGCTTGCCGCTCGCAGCAGATGCACTGCCGCCAAAAGCAGTGATGGCCAGTACCGCAGATACAGCAGCGGCAACGATTACTTGTTTTTTCATACTAGGTTATCTCCTGAAAGAAAGAGGGGGTGATAAATCACCCCCAATATTACATCCTGGATGAGTTCCCCGACACCTTGCCTTTGATCAAGGCGGTGTCGGGGATAAACGCCTTACTTGACTTTCTTGGCGCCGTGCTCTTCCAGATAGGTCTTGGCACGCAGACCGAGGTCAGCGGTCTTGACCTGATACTGCCACCACTGGTTCGCCCAAAGCATGGCGTTGTTCCAGTCTTTCTTGGCAGCAGCCGCTTCGGCCTTGGCCTTGGCTTCCTTGGCGAAGCCCAGCTGGTCGGTAGCATCCTCAACCAGTGCAACTACGGTCGGGAAGTCCTTGTAGTTGTGGCTGGTGATGAAGCCAACTACCTGGTTGATTACAGCCTGGGTCTCGATGTTGGTCTTGACCTGCTTCTTGTAATCTTCCTCGGTGTAGTTGGTACCGGCTTTCAGACCACCTTCCTTCGCCTTGTATCCCTTGGGCTGAACCAGGAGGTAACCCTGCATCTCCAGGTGGAGCGCGGAGCAGAACTCGGTGCAGTAGAAGGGATAGACGCCGGGCTTGTCCGCATGAATGGTCGCGGTAGCCGTCTTGCCGGGCTCAACGGAGAGCTGGACGTTGTGGCCGTACATGGCGTAACCGTGTACCTCGTCCTCGGCCCGCTCCAGGTTGGTGATGTGGATGTGGACCGTATCACCCTCGGTGACCTCGATGATCTCAGGCGTCAGGTGAGAGCGGATGGCGGTACCGTAAACGTGTACGGTGCACTTGCCGTCGGCGTCACAGGTACGCTCGATCTTTTCGCGGCCCGCGCGGGTCTTCCACGGAGAGCGCTCGTCCTTGCGGCTGTTCCAGCCGGACTTGTAGCGGATCGCCGGCTTGAGCTTGTCGGCCTTGATGGCAACCACATAGTGCGGCTCGCCCAGAGGAATGGGCATGTCGTACAGCAGCTGCATCTTGTCGCCGCTGATGTCGATGAGCTGGTGGTTCTGCGGATGCAGGGGACCGACCGGGTTGAAGCGGTCGATGGCCAGCTTGTTCAGGGCAACCAGGTACTTGCCGTCGGGAGAGACGGAATCGCCTTCCATCGCCATCAGGTGACCCACGTTGTAGTGAATGGGCAGCTGATCCAGCACCTTGCCTTCACAGTAGTCCCACTTGGTGATCATGGAATCCACGTAGATGGAGGTGTAGGCCACGCACTTCTTGGAATCGTACTGGGTGTGCAGAGGACCGAGGCCCACGGCCACGGACTTGTCCAGCGCGTCCTTCAGGGCGATGATGGGAATACCATAGGGATCCTTGCCTTCGAACTTCTTGTTCTTCATGGCTTTCTGGATCTTGTTCCAATCATATACCCAGGTGTGGCTGTCCAGCTTGCCGGAGACGACGATCTTGTCGCCGGTGGGAACCACGTCAACGCCGTGAGGCGACTTGGGCTCGGGAATCAGATACAGCAGATCGTTGGCCACGGCTTCCTTCATGGAGATGAGGGTCATGCCGTTGACTTTCTTGCCGATCTTGCCCGCCTTGACCAGTTCGGCAGCCTTCTTCCAGTTGGTGATGTGCAGGAAGTCGGTGTCCTTGGAAGAACAGCCCGCCTCGAAGGGAGGACGCCCCTTCTCGATGCCGCCCACATAGCGCTCGGAACAGAAGGAGTTGGTGAAGCCCCAGCCGTAGGTCGGGCCCTTGCCCGCGTCGGACAGGTCCTGGCTGTAGGGGGGCATTTCGAAGGTAAAGGAGTTTTCAGGCTCGATGCGGCCCTTCTCCGTGTTGAACTTCCAGTAGGTCAGACCACCACGGTACTTTTCGTTGAACTCCGAAAGCGGCACGAAACCGCTTCCCTTGTAGGGTGCGGCATACTGGGTGGCTTCCATTACGTACTCGGTGTTGGGCGTAACGAAAGCGCCGCCGTGCTCGGAACGGAACAGGGGGTTGACCACGATCTGCTTGGTCTCGAAATCATGCAGGTCGATGACGGCGATACGGGGATTGGCCTTGTCGTTGATGAACAGGTACTTGCCGTTGTATTCACCGTTGGTCTCGGAGATGGC
>JALWHQ010000424.1 GCA_026983525.1 Anaerolineae bacterium
CCTGTGGACTGATACGCGTACGCGGACGTCAAAATCAGCGCACTCCATGTACCGGCCGCCACTGCCAGGTGCAGGGCGTTCACCAAGGGAGGGAAATTGAGCCATACATTGATGGCGCCCAGCAGGCCGCCCAGCAGGAAAAGGGAGGCGGCGGTAAGGCTCCAGGTTCGGGCTTGCGGTTGCACAGATGTGTCCTGCAGGGTCCGATAAACAAGAAGCCCCAACATCCCGCCGATGATGAGCGTCATGTATCGGTGAACCAGGTTGATCAGGGCCAGAGGATTGTCCGCAGGCCACAAGCCTTCCTTGCACAATGGCCATCCCTGGCACACCCAGGCGGCCCCCGTGGTAGTGACCAGGGCGCCGGTCAAGATGAAGACGTACACCAGCAGGAGCGTTGTATCCACAAGGCGCGCGAGGGGGCTACGTCTGCGGGCCAGTGTGGACGGTAAAAATGCACGCACAGCCGCCATAAGGACCAGCGCGATCATCAGGAGGGAAAGGGCCAGGTGCACGGCTATGACCTGGGCGGGCAATTCGCGGATGACGGCCAATCCCCCCAGGCCGGATTCAATGAGCAACAGGGGAACGGTAAGGGCCAGGTAGCGCGTTACCGGGTGGGTGATGGTCAGTTCTGCCCAGGCCAGGGCCGTGGCGCCGACCAGGAAAATGCCCACCACGCTGGCGACGAATCGGTGGATCCATTCCAGCCAGGCCGAAAATGTGGGGGGAGGAAAAAGTCGCCCGTAACAAAGAGGCCAATCAGGGCATCTGGGGCCCGGTGTGGTGCGCACTAAGCCTCCCAATACAATGAGAGCATACATCAATAGGGCTGTCCCTATAATAAGATATCGGAGGAACGTAGAAGGTTGTCGTCGGACTGTCGGAAGTGTGCTGTCTTCAGACATGCTTTACTCCTATATGAATCTTTGACCGGCTTCCCCACTCAGTAGCAAATCGACGGATCACTATCATAGTAGGCCAATTCGCCAGAAATCTCAAGTTTATTGTGTCAAATTTGGCCCAATTGCTTCGACGGGCGTAATGAAGTCCCTCTTGCTTCTATGTGGTATAATGAGGGAAAAGATGATTGAGTTAATGTCGGGTGAGTAAACATGGCCACCATCATCGCCGTCACCAATCAAAAGGGTGGGGTCGGGAAAACAACTACCGTCGTCAATCTCGGTGCTGCACTGGCGGAGAAGGGACAGCGGGTTCTCCTCGTCGACTTGGATCCTCAAGGGTCGTTGAGCAGTGCCTTTGGGGTTGACGTGGATGAGACGACACCGACGATGTACGCCCTCTTCGTTGATCCTGCCCTTGATCCGCACGATGCGATAGTCTTCGTACGTGAACGTGTGGGCCTGATTCCCGCGGATATTCATTTGGCCGCAGTGGAATTAGAGTTGGTCAACAAGCCGGGACGAGAGTATGTGCTCAAGGAAATACTCGCTCCTTTGAAGCGGGAGTTCGACTATATCCTCATCGATTGTGGGCCCAATCTTGGATTGCTTACGGTTAACGCCTTGTCTGCAGCCGATGAGGTTATCGTCCCCCTGGTATGTGAGTATTTGGCGCTGCGTGGGTTGGGTACATTGTTCGAAAACATTGCCCATGTCCGTCGCACGTTGAATCGCCGCCTCTACGTGCGGGGGATTCTGCCCGTTATGTACGATGTTCGTTCCTCCCACCCGCGCCAGATCTTGGAGGAAACGCGCACGCTCTTTGGGGATTTTGTTTTTCCCATCGTTGTACGCCGCAGCATTCGCTTTGCCGAAGCCGCGGTCATCGGCGCTCCTATCTTGGAATACGCGCCACATCATCCCGGTGCTCAAGCGTATCGTGATCTTGCGGAGGTAATCATCAATGGCCAACAAAGACGCTCCAAAGAAAACAAAGAAAACTCGTCGTAAGGAGAAAGTGGAGAAGGTCCTTCAGGATCGAGTAAAAAATACGGTCGGACGTGGAGTTCTGGCCTACTTTTCCAGCGAGGGGGCTTCCTCGTCAGAAACGGTATCCTCTCCCCCTGACATTGATGCCGCGCTGGGGGCCATGTTGGACGAGGAGGTAAAGGCCGCGGGGAATGTCCACGAGGAGTTGAAAGAGCCGCCCCCTTTGGCCAAGGCGGAGCTGGTGGCCGGTGAAAGGCCCTCTTCGGCCGAAACCCCACCGTCGGAGGCGGAGACACCTCTGCCCCCGGATCCCGCTTCGTCCGAACCACCCGCGGGTGAGCCGGAGATGGCGACTCCTCCCCCTGAAGAGGAGGCTGTGGCGCCTGTGGCAGAGGATATTACTCCCCCACGTTTGCGTCCCGCGGGCACACTTTTGGAGTATCCTATGGAGGTGGAGGCGACACCACCGGGTCCTGGAAGCGAGGCGACGCTGGAGATTCCCGAACCGGAGACACCCACTCCTACCCTCTCACGCGAGGAAATCGTTCTGCGGATTTCTGAAGAGCACTTCAAGGAATTGGAGAAGGAGATCGGCCAGTTGTACGATGCCGTCCCGCGTGCCTTGGCTTCCCACAAGGAGGCCGCAGATGAGGCCCTCACCACCCTCCATGAGGCGCGAGCGCTCCTTTGGGGAGCCCCTGAGCGCCTGGTGGATGTGGAGTACCGGGTGAACCAGGTTAAGACCCTCATTGAACGTCATAAACTCAGTGCAAAGTGGGCCGCGGTGTATGGGCGCCGACTTTTTATCTATGAGACGGTTTGGCTTTTCGTTTTGCTGGGGGCTTTCGTGGGCGTTCAGTTGGGACAAAAGAGCCTTCTTGCATGGGTCGGCACACTGGTGGGAAGCGGTGCAGACACGACGTTTACCGGTGTACTGGTTCCCTTCCTGAACAGCCTGATTTGGGGAGGGATTGGTGGTGTGGTAGGGGCACTTTACAGCCTATGGTGGCATGTCTCCCAATTGCAGGATTTCGATAAGCGCTACAATATGTGGTATTTGGTACAGCCCATCATGGGTATTGTGTTGGGTGGTATCGTGTACCTTATCATTGCCACCGGATTTCTGGCTTTGCAGGGGAGCCTGCCAAGCGCTGAAACGGCACGTGGCGTACAGATGTTTCCGTCCCTCGTCGCTGTGCTGGGAGGGTTCCGCCAAAAGTTTGTGTATGAACTCCTGGATCGCATCATTCGCGTGCTGACGCCGACGCCCGAGGGATAATCAAGTACAAGGACGCACGTAAGTGTGCAGCGTCACAGGTTATGGCCGTGATTTCATGTGCCCCGCAACGCGAATTGCGGGGCATCACATTCCCAGTGGCTTTCGTGCCCAACATTTCTGGTGGAGGTGAGTGTATCGGTGACTTCACAGCATCTTGTGCCCGTCATTCTGCTGGGGGTAGGAGGGGTTGGCCGGGCGTTGATCCAGCAGATTTTAGCCCGCCGTGATTATCACGTGTCCCAGTATGGAGTGCGCCTGGAAATCGTGGCTGTCGCGGATCGGAATGGCGCCTGTGTTGCCCCACAAGGGTTGAGCGAGAGTGAATTGCGCACCATTGTCGAACACAAGGCCGGCGGCGGATATCTGGCCGACCTTTCCTTTGGCTATTATCAGCACAATGTGCGCGACATCGTCGACTTGGAGGCCCATGCAAACACCATTGTGGTGGACGTCACGGCTACAGATAACACGTTCGATGCCCTTCTTCTGGCTCGCGAACGTCGGGCAGGCATCGTCCTGGCCAACAAGTTGCCTCTCACCCGTCCCCTTGAGAAGTCATCGCCCTTGTGGCAGTACCCCCGCCTACGCTACGAAACAACCGTGGGCTCGGCCGTTCCGGTGATCACCACAGCCCAACGCTTGGCCGCCAGTGGGGAACGGATCGAGCGTGTCCAGGGCAGTTTCAGTGGCACGTTGGGATACATCATGACCGCGATTGAAGAAGGTATGGCCTTTTCGAAGGCCGTGCTGCGAGCAAAGGAACTGGGCTATACCGAACCCGACCCGCGAGAGGATCTGAGCGGTCGGGACGTCGCCCGTAAGGCGTTGATTTTGGCGCGCACCCTGGGGTGGAAGGTTGAAATGGCCGACATCCGGGTGCAGTCCCTCTTCCCCGAAGAGTGGGCTACGTGGCCGCTGGAGGACTTTCTGGCCGAGTTGCCCGCCCTGGACGCGGACTTCTTCTCCTGGCGAAATGTTTCCCAGGCCCGTCACGAGGCCCTGCGCTATGTCGCCAAACTGACGCCCGATCAGATAACGGTGGGGTTGGAGTTCGTGCCCCAAACCTCACCCCTTGGGCGCTTGCAAGGCACGGACAATCTCGTGGAGTTTTACACGGAATATTACGACCCCCAGCCGCTGGCCCTGCAAGGGCGCGGGGCTGGGGTAGAGGCCACCGCCTCGGGAGTTCTGAGTGACATCATCCAATTGGCCCTCGCGAGTTCATCTGCCTGAGCAGGGCCAGAATCTCGTCCACCACCTGCGCCACGCGCTTCCCCGTTGTGTCGACGTGATAGGGGAGGCGCAGGTATGCGGTACGCCGCTGGGCCAGCAGCCGGCGCAGGTGGTCCTTCCAATCCGGGCGGGCGAGCAGAGGCCGGGATGAATCCTCGGCAAGGCGTTCGATTAGCGCCTCCGGTTCGGCCCACAGACAGATGACGATGCCGGTATCGGTCATGCGTTTCCGGTTATGTTCGGGTATGAGCGCGCCTCCCCCGGTAGCGATGACCAGGCCCTGGCGAGCAGCGAGTTCCTCGATAATTTCTGCCTCCAAGCGGCGGAAGTAAGGTTCCCCGCTCTCGGCGAAAATTTGCGAGATCGTCCGTCCTTCCCGCTCCTCGATGAGCGCGTCCATGTCCACGAACGGGCGCGCAAGGCGGCGCGCAAGTTCCCGCCCAACCGCGCTCTTGCCCGTCCCCATGAACCCTGCGATCACGATGTTCCGCTCGTCCATCGCCCGGTCGGTACACCTGGCCTACTGAGGAGGAAGATCCCCTCAAACTTCATCTGTACCTTGCCTCCCATGCTACAATGATAGGAGGGAAGATGACAAGCTAATGACAAGCGAGATGGGGATTTCTCCTTCTCACAGATCTTTTGGACAGGGCACTTTGCAAAGGAGTGAGGCCTATGGTGAAGCGAAGCGATCTCGTACAAATTGCGCCTTACCTGTACGAAATTCCCAAGTCGTATCGGGCGGACATGCGCGTGCCGGCGCGCTTCTACGCTAACGGGGAACTTTTGGCCAAGGCTCTGGAAGACCGTTCGCTGGAGCAACTGGTCAACACGGCCACGCTGCCCGGGGTGGTGAAGTGGGCCCTGGCTATGCCGGACATTCATCAGGGCTACGGCTTCCCTATCGGTGGCGTGGTGGCCACCAAGTTGCCGAACGGCATCATCTCCCCGGGAGGCGTGGGATACGACATCAATTGTGGTGTGTGCCTTCTGGCATCCGATGCGGATGAAGGGGAGGTTCGCCCCTACTTGGAGGATCTGGCTACGGCATTGTACGAGTACGTGCCCAGTGGTGTGGGTGTAAAGGGGTTCGTGCGGCTTTCGGATAAGGAACTGGACGAACTTATGGTCAGGGGCGCACGCTGGACCCTGGAACGCGGGTACGCGCGGCCGGAGGACTTGCGTCACACCGAGGAAGGGGGCGCGATGAAAGGCGCGGATCCGAGCAAGGTGAGCAAGAAGGCCCGCGAGCGAGGGCGCGCCCAAGTCGGCACGCTGGGCGCGGGCAACCACTTCGCCGAAATCGACGTCGTGGACGAGGTGTTCGACGCGGACGTGGCCGCGGCCTTTGGGCTTTGGGAGGGCCAGATCGTGGTGCAAATTCACTGTGGGAGTCGGGGGTTCGGCCACCAGATTTGTACGGACTACGTGCAACTCTTTCAGAAGGCCATTCGCAAGTACGGCATCACATTGCCCGACCGGGAGTTGGTGTGCGCGCCCTTTGACACGCCCGAAGGGCAATCCTACTTCGCGGCCATGGTTGCCGCGGCCAACTACGCCTGGGCCAACCGTCAATTGCTCACCCACCAGGTGCGCCAGGCCTTCGAGACCGTACTCGCCGGAAAGGTAAAGGGCTTTGACCTGCGCGTCGTGTACGACGTGGCGCACAACATCGCCAAGCGCGAGTTCCACGACATCGACGGCAAACGGATGGAAGTGCTCGTCCATCGCAAGGGCGCGACGCGCGCCTTCCCCGCCGGCCATGAGGCCATTCCGGAGGACTATCGCGATTACGGGCAGCCCGTGCTGGTTCCGGGATCCATGGGCACCGCGTCGTGGGTGCTGGTGGGCACGCCCAGCGCCATGGATCAGACCTTTGGGTCGTCGTGTCATGGGGCCGGACGAATGATGAGTCGTCGCCAGGCGACCAAGCGGGTGCGCGGCCAGACGCTCATTGAGGAGTTGAAGCACGAGGGCATTGTCGTGCGCGCGGGCAGCATGCGCGGTGTGGCCGAGGAAGCCCCCTTCGCGTACAAGGACGTGGATCTGGTGGTGGAGGTGGTGCACAACGCCGGCATCGCGCGCAAGGTCGCCCGACTGCGCCCCATTGCCGTGGTGAAGGGATAACGGACGTTCGCGTGTGGGCCAGGCGCACGCCCTGGCCCACACGCTCATACAATCCCCAGTCGTTTCAACGTTTCTTCTCGAGGCTCTCCCGTCTCCTCGTCCCACCCTCGAACGCGGTAATAGTGGCGGAGCATCTTGTCCACGTCGGGCGCATACCCGGCAGAGGGGCCGTCTGCGAGGGGCTGACGTAAGAGTTTGGGCAGCGTGTCGTCCGCGCGGGTCATCCCCAGCCGATGGTTGAGCCATCGCTTGAATGTGTAGATGCGTTCTCCCGCGCGGGCAACGTCTTCAACCGTCCAATCCCATCCCGTCACAGCATTGAGTAAATCGACCATTCCCTGGGCTGTTACGTCTTCAAAGTGACAGAGGATAACGGAGTTGGTGAAGGCGCGGTAGTCTATCACCCGCGCCACGACGCGTGCCTTCTCCTCCGACTCGTCGTGTGGGTCGCCCATGACTATTCCCAGTTCGGGTACCTCGCGGCCGGTGTCCACGTGGTACATATCCCCGGACATGTGATCGGCCCCGCGCGTGGCTGTCGCATAGACCAGGGCCAATCCGCTGAAAGCGCGCGGGTCGTGATACGGCACCTCGAGGCCCTTCACATGGGCGGCCTCATCCGGAACGCCCCAGTACTCGCCTGCACGTTTGACCCCTTCGGCGAGGATGTCGCCGATTCCCTCGCGGTGAGCGATCTTTTCCACAAGGGCAATGGCTGCCCGGCTGTTGCCCCAGGAAAGGTCGAGCCCGTCGACATTGGCGGGGGTGAGTTTGCCGGTGTTGTAGAGGTGAAACGCGAAGGCCACGGCAGCGGAGGTGGAAATGGTGTCCAGCCCGTAGCGGTTACAGAGGTGTCCCGCGTAAGCGGCATCGGCCAGGTTATCCGACCCGACTATGAAAGAGAAGCCAACGGCCGTCTCGTATTCGGGTCCGTCCACTTTGGGCTGGTCGTACTCGGGCAATTGGATTTCCCGACCACAGGCGATGGGGCAGCGATAGCAGGCCACATGGCGGAGCAGGTAGGTGTCGTTCAGCGTGGGGGCGCTGACCTTTTCCGTCCACGCTTCCACGTCCCCTTGCGTGTAGTAACGCGCGGGCACGTCGCCGTACATGGCCCCGACTTCTGTGTAGAGGATGGTGCCGCCCAACCGAAGCATTTGCGTGTAAATGTCATCCAGAACGTGGCGCATGGTGCGGCGCAACGTGTCGCGAAATGTGTCCGGGTGGGCGATGGGCACTTTCTGACGACCGTGAACAACGATGGCTTTAAGTCCCTTGCTGCCCATTACTGCGCCCATGCCTGTGCGTCCGGCAGCGCGGCCGTGGTCGTTCATGATTGCCGCGTAGCGCACAAGGCGTTCCCCGGCCGGGCCTATGGCCGCCACCTTTGCCTTGGGAAGGTTGAGATCCGCGCGCAGGCGGTCTTGCACCTCGTACGTGTCCAGCCCGGCCAGGTCGGGCCGATGGATGAGCTGTGCCCGCCCCCCTTCGATGACGAGGACGGCCCAGGGTTCAGCCTGACCGGTGATGATGATCCCATCGTATCCGGCAAAGCGGAGTTCCGGGCCCCAGAAGCCCCCACTGTTGGCCTCGCCTACGAAGGTCGTGAGGGGTGAGCGGGCCACAACACTGTAACGTCCGGCAGCGGGGATGGGGGTGCCCACAAAGGGACCGGTCATGAAGATGAGGGGGGCTGCTGGATCAAAGGGATCGGTGTCTGGAGTAAGGTAATCTGCAAGGAGTCGGGCTCCCAGCCCTGACCCGCCCACGAACCGGCGGGCCATGTCCATATCCAGAGGGATGTCTTCCAAGCGCCCGCTGGACAAGTCGACGAACAAGAGCCTGCCCATGTAGCCGTAATGCATAGGCGCGTTCTCCGCAGAGTGATGGGGGTGAGAACCGGACCTATGAGTCCTCTTCTGCCAACGGCCAGGGGAAGTGTTCCAGGGCCACGCGCGCTTCCTGCAGGAATTGCACGGCCAGGGGATCTGGATACTCGCCCGCGTACACCACGCGTACGAGCCCGGCATTGATAATCATCTTCGCGCAGGTCAGGCACGGCTGGTGGGTGACGTAAATGGTCCCGCCCCGCACGCTTACCCCGTGAAGCGCGGCCTGGATGATGGCGTTTTGTTCCGCGTGGAGGGTGCGCACACAATGCCCCCCCACCATCAGGTGTCCCACATCATCACAGTGAGGGAGGCCCATGGGGGCGCCGTTGTAGCCGGTGGTGAGGATGCGCTTTTCCTTGACGATGATGGCGCCCACATGGGCTCGATCGCAGGTGCTGCGCGTGGCAACTTGAAAGGCAATGCTCATGAAGTATTCATCCCAGGAGGGGCGCTTTTGGCCCATGTGTTACCTCGACTTTCGGAATCAAGTACCAAAGAGACGATCGCCCGCGTCGCCCAGACCAGGAACGATGTACCCGGCCGGTGGGTCGCCTGGCTTTTGGGGAGGCGGTGTCAGGTGATCGTCCAACACGGCAAGGAAGATTTCGACATCTGAGAATCGGCTACGGACAAATTCGACGCCTTCGGGCGCGCCTACCAATCCGAGAAACTTGACCCGTTTCACCCCCCGTTTTTTGAGAAGGGCAATGGTGGCTGCTGCTGAGCCACCCGTTGCCAGCATAGGATCCAGCACAAGGCCCAGGCTGATGGGCATTTCTGGGGGTAACTTTTCGTAGTAGGTAATAGGCTGCAAGGTTTCTTCGTCCCGATAGATGCCGACAGGCCAGACGGTAGCATTAGGGACTACGCTGAGCACGCCTTCTACTAAACCAAGGCCCGCGCGTAGGATGGGCACTAGGCCCACACGCTCGTCGAGATCGTAGCCCGTAGTTTCGGCAAGAGGCGTACGAACCTGCCGTGGTTTGATGCGTGCATCATACAGGGCGGCCCATGCAAGCCATGTAGCCACTTCTTGGGCCAGATTTCGGAACTCCCGATGGTGCGTGTTCACGTCGCGCATCAAGGTTATTTTCGTTTTCGTGAGCGGGTGCTCGCTCACGAAAACGCCGGGCTGGATTTCTCGAACCCATTCCATGTGTGGACTCCTCTCATTCCAACTGTAAGAAACGCCGTGCCCGCTCACTCAATTGACTTAGCTCGCGGTGTCGCCCCATTTTCACCAAGCGCTCGACCTCTGCCTGGCATTTTACACAAAGGGATGCATCGGGGTACACCTCAAGCCGTTCTATGGGAATTTCCTGTCCACAGCGTTCACAAATGCCGTAAGTGCCTCTTTCCATGGCTTGTAGTGCGGAGCGCACCGATGCCAAACGGTTTTCCAAGGCAACCAGGAGTGCTACATTTTTCTCGCGTTCGATTACCTCCGGGTCTCCCTCTTCGATTTCGATCTCCACTTCTCCCGTGCGCACCTGTGCGCTCAGGTTTTCGATTTCATGTAAGAGCTGCTCCTCTTCTTCCAGTAACATTTCGCGTAATTTGGAGAAATCCCGTGTTTCGTTCATGTCGTCTCTCGCCCTGTGAGGTTTTTGTCCTAACTTCGTGCAGCGCGGAAATTTTCTCAAAAGAGCGGGAAATTGTCAACTTGTCGACTTCCCATAAATTGCGGGGAGCACAACCTCATTGTGTCAGAGCGTTGGAGGAGTATGGTTACTGCTTCTTTTCCCAGTCCTTGTTCTTGACCGATATTGGCCGGGGGAAAGGGCATTTGCGTAACCTTATTTGCCAGTTGTGCGTCTTTTACCACAGCCAAGGGTTGAGATAACGGAAGAGCCGAAGGGAGGGGGACCTCACAACATGAAAAAATTTATACCTTTGGGAGACATGAAACATTGGCTTACGTTGGTTCTCCCTCTGGTATTTGTCGGATTGCTGGTAAGCCTCTCGCCTTTTTCCTCTGATGCGGCCCTGACTCGTGTCCGTTATCTCACGCCTTACCCGACCCCACGCAATAACCCTATGTCATTGGTGCGCTATCCGGGCATCTACGCGGTGGATTTCTGGTGGGGGTTAGACCCTAACCGCTATCACTTGGTAGGTGCACTCTACAACGGCATCAATTGGTCGCAAGTCGAGACGCAACCCGGTCAATACGACTGGACGGTCATCGATCAGTGGCTGGACTTCCAACTCTCAACGGGCAAAGTGGGCGGGCTGCCCATTAGCACGTACAATGGCCGATGTTGTGGGGGAATTGGGGCCCTGCCTCCTTACCTGCGTCAGCCCGATACCCTGATTCAAGTGGCACCTGACTGGTACATCCCCAACTATTGGAGTCCTAAGTACCTTAACGCGTACAAGAACTTTATCTATGCCTTGGGGCGACGCTATCGGAATGATCCCCGCGTCGAATGGGTGGCCATTGCGACAGGTATATACGGAGAGACGCGCGCGGCGGACTGGGTCGATATCGGGGTTCTGCGCAACATGGGTATTACCAGTCAGATGTGGATCGATTATGTGAATCAAGTAGCGGACTGGTATCTTGATGCCTTCAGTGAAAATGGCCAGTTGAAGAAAGTATTGCTCCAACAGGCTGCGCCTTATACATTCTCTCCGCGGGAGCGCACAGCCATTCAATTGTACGCGGTACAACGGGGTATTGGAATCTCCTTGAATGCCCTTTTTCCCCAACAGGAAAATGCTTATTATGCGGAGAACTCTGCGTGCAATCTGTGTGGCATTTATGATGTAGTTACGGCCTACCAGGAACAAATTCCTCTGGCGTTCGAAACGTATGAAATGTTTTTGTGCACGGAGACGTTCGTTTACTGGGGCATGTTGAATGGCTTGGACAAACATCCCACCTACCTTCGGTTGGATGAAGATCTTTTCTATAAGACACCACCAAACGATCCTCCCAAGGACGGTAGCAGAGACAAGGTCGAGAATATTCGCCTTTTCGGATGGGTCTCCAAATATCTGGGGGTGACCCCTAACACTTCCCCCAGTGCGTGGGTGGCCTTGCGCGAGCACATCTACCCGGATCAAAAGTGCTGGCAAACGGCACCTGGACCCGCGCCCAATAAGCCCGACTGGGGCAATTACGAATTTTACCTGCAGCAGGATGATGGTGTTCCGGGGGGGCGTACGGTTCCCGCTACCAACGATCCCAGCGTCGTACACATGCGTTACCATTACAACCCTTACGACCCGAAAATCCCGCCTGGGCGTGAGGGGTGGAGTACGCGACGTACCGATCAGGCCAGTGGCAATCCTTACATGTGGTTCAAACTCGACGATCGTTTCCTGTTTGGGGGCTCAAACACCGTTACTGTCACTGTGACGTATCTTGATGTGGGTACAGACGCCTGGCAATTGCGTTATGATGCAGCCGGAGGCATCGAGAAAGCAGCCGTACCTCGCGGGGCGACGGTTCCTGTTGTCCAAAAACGCAACACAGGTACGTGGCAACAGGCAGTCTTTGTAATACCTGATGCCCGTTTTGCTAATGGGTTGCGTGGGGGGAGCGATTTTGTCATCGATTCCCTCAATGATGGAGATGAGTACATTCACTTTGTGGACGTTGCACGGCCTGGCGCAAATCCTGGGCCTCCCCCTCCGCCTGATCCGCTTCCTACTCCTACACCGACCTTGTCCGCGCGTGCCCGCTATCAAGTTCCTTATCTGCCAACGCCTCCAACCTTGGACGGTGATGTAAGCGAATGGCAGGGTATTCCTTCTTTCCGTTTGAATTTGAACACAGCCTCTTTCGTCTCCATTAAACAACATGCTTTACCTACCGATCCAGATGTTACCCTATGGGTTGGGTGGCGGCCAGAGGGCCTATACGTGGCGGCTCAGGTTCAGGACGCCAGCCACGTGAGCGATAGTGCAGACATATGGCGAGATGACTCGATAGAAATTGGAATAGATAGTACGGATGATGGCAGGGTCGATTGGAATCAGGGAGACCGTCAGTATACCATAGCGATTGATGGTCGCGTGGCACGGCACGGGTTTGCGAGCACGGACCTACAGCCCACTATTCGGAGAACATCGGGTGGATGGGTAGTGGAAACGTTAATTCCACATAATAGATTAAACCTCGCACCGCTTTCACAGGGGCAAAAATTAGGTTTCACCTTTGGGTATCACGATGATGACGATGGTCAGGATTGGGATACTTATCTCATTTGGCAAGGGAATAGTACGAGTAAGAACACGTACCAGTGGGCATCGCTGTCGCTCGTTACCTGTACAGGAACGTGTCCTACAGCGACTCCAACTCCTACTCCCACGCCTGTGTCTTCACCATCTCCAACTGCAACTCCTACTGTTGCTGCCTCTCCCACGCCGACGCCTACGCCTACCTTGGATCCGGATCGTACACTGCTTTTTGCTTATCGCACCGATATCGGCGTAGATGGGAATTTAGGGGAATGGTCTGTACCCCTTGCAATCTTGGATGCATCTACGGCCCAGACCGTGCTTAATTCGCCTCCCTCTGCCGATCCGCGTGTGTACTTATACGGAGCCTGGAACGAGACGGGGCTTTATCTGGCCGCGCGCATTACCGACACCATGCTCTTTACGGATAGCCTCAAACTTTGGTACGATGACTCTCTGGAGTTCGGCATCGACGGGGCTCACGATCACCAAGCCCATTGGGATCAAGATGACCATCAATTCACTATTGGTGTGGATGGGCGTGTAGCCCGCTTTGCAGTGCCCATATCGAGCCTCTCTCCGGCTATCCGACGCACGGGTACGGGTTGGGACGTAGAAGTTTGGATTCCTGCGGGTGTGCTGAAGGCTGGCGCATTAGAAAGTGGCAAGGTCATTGGATTTACATTTGCTTACAACGATGATGATGATGGTGGGGCGCGCGATCATTATCTTGTATGGGCAAGCAACAATACCACTCAAAGCAAAGCCGACTATGGACACATTGTTTTGGAGGCTCCTTCCTCGCCCGGGACTGTGCCTACGTCAACACCAACCCCGACTCTGGCCGTCTCGCCAACGAATACACCCACGCCTACCCCAACCCCAACATCTGTAGGATTACCCACGGCTACACCTACTCCTACTTTATCCCCTACGCCGACGTCCACGCCAACGCCCACGCATACGCCTACTGCTACCGCGACGCCTACCCCCACATCCACTCCCACCGCTACGCCGACTTTGACACCAACGCCTTCTCCCACCGCGACTTACACCCCCACACCCACTCATACGCCGACTCCCACGCCTACATCGACGCCTACCCCAACACCTACACCTTCACCAACTAACACCCCCACACCCGATCCTGCTCGGATAATAGAGTTCCCATATCGGACCGATGTGGCCGTAGACGGCGTATTACGGGAGTGGGGGGAAACCTTGGCCACTCTCGATAGGACAACTGCTCGCACGATGAGTACAGTCCCCCCGAGAGATGATGATCCGCGCGTGGAACTCTATGGGGCCTGGAATGAAGGGGGGCTCTACATCGCAGCCCGAGTGAGCGATGCGGTCACCCAAAGCGATAGCAACGCTCTCTGGCACGACGATTCCATCGAGTTAGGCATTGATGGACGTAACGATCACGAGGCTCACTGGGACCAAGACGATCATCAGTTCACCATTGGAGTGGATGGCCGGGTAACGCGTTTTGCCACGCCCATCGCATCTCTCGTATCGGAAGTGCGTACCACGGAAGGGGGCTGGCTGATGGAAGTATGGATCCCTGCAGAGGTGCTCAACGCGGGTGCGCTCACCACCGGCCGCATGATCGGGTTTACTTTCGCTTACAACGACGATGACGACGGAGGAAGACGCGACTACTACCTCGTTTGGGCCAGTGATAATACTACCCAGAGCAAAGCGGATTATGGGCATATTTTGTTGGGAGATCCTGTCACCCCTACCCCCACACCAACGCTCACCCCTACACCTACTCCAACCTTTACGGCAACGCCCACATATACTCCAACCTCAACGCCGACACCGACGCCCACGAATACGCCCACGCCCACATCGACACCTACATCCACACCTACGTGGACGCCCACCTATACGCCTACCCCAACATCCACGCCCACTCCTACACCGACACCTACGCCAACACGTACACCTACCCCTACGACCACACCAACTGCGACGTCCACTCCCACGCCCACTCCCTCGCCCACACCCAACTGTGGAACCAATTGCGAGGTAGTTATCGTAGGACAACTCTTTTTCGACGGAGATGGAAACGGTGTGTATAACCTTGGGGACAGGCCCATTCGTTATGAGCGCTTGCTTCTTACGAGGGGACAACTACAGGCAGCGTATGTGACGTTCACAGATTCTGAGGGGCATTTCACGTTTCCGCCGGTGCCGGCTGGACGTTACTTGCTGTATCTGCGCCAGCAGGATGGCGGGCTTTTGCTTAGGGTGGTCGATGCTACCTCGGAGCAAGTGGTTCGGGTTGTGCTCTCCTTGCCATTGACACAACGGACGAGTGTACCTTATATCGCGCGATAGTGACTGGTGGGACAAGGATCACCATTCTTTGTCCCACCAGTCGCGCTCCATCCGTTCCATCTTGTCAAGGCGACGCCGGATGGTGTCCTGTACCACAGTGGGGTCGGGGGGCAGGTAAATGGGGGGATTCGCATGTCGTGCCACAACCCCGTCCAGCGTGTTTTCGTGATATCCCACCTTGAATTGGGTGAACTTTAGCCCGTGTGCAGTGGAGATGACGACTACCTGATCGTCCTTCTTGATGATGCCGCGCTTCACCAGTTTGAAGAGCACAGCCAGGGCCACCCCCGTATGCGGACACGTGTACATCCCCGTCCGATCGGCCACAGCCGCCGCGTTGGCCAGTTCGTCCTCCGTTGCTTGTTCGACGATGCCGTCGAACATTTGCAGCGTTTTGACCGCCTTGTCGTAGGAGACGGGGTTGCCTATCTGGATGGCTGAGGCCAGGGTGGGTTGGGCCTTGATGGTCACCTTTTCCTTGAACCCCGTTTGATAACTGCGGTAGAGGGGGTTGGCGCGTTCGGCTTGGGCTGCGACAAGGCGGGGAAGTTTGTTGATGATACCCAGTTCCTTGAGTAGTAGCAACCCCTTGCCCAGGGCGCTTATGTTGCCCAGGTTCCCGACAGGGATGATGATCCAGTCCGGGACGGCCCAATCAAACTGCTGGACGATTTCGATGCTGACCGTTTTCTGGCCTTCGATGCGCAGGGAGTTCATGGAATTGGCCAGGTAGATGGTCTCGTCCTTGGTGATTTCTTGCACAACGCGCATGCAACCGTCGAAGTCAGTGTCCAGGGCGAGGACAAGCGCGCCGTTCGCTATCGGCTGAATGAGTTGGTCGACGCTCACCTTACCTTGGGGGAGAATGACGATGGCCGGGATGCCCGCGGCTGCGGCATAGGCGGCCAGTGCGGCCGATGTGTCGCCCGTAGAGGCTGCGGCCACAGCTCGAATGGGCTTGCCCATGGCCCGCATCTGTTGAACCGCGGAGACCAGGACGGTCATGCCCAGGTCTTTGAATGACCCGGTGTGGCTGTTGCCGCACAGTTTCACCCACAGGTCCGGCACACCGATTTGTTCCCCCAGACGCGTGGCCTGGAAGAGGTTAGTGTTTCCCTCGAACATGCTGACGATGTTTTCATTGTCGATGTTTGGGAGCACCCACTCCTTGTACCGCCACACGCCCGATCCGTATGGCCACTGGGTTGTGCCAGCCCGATCCTCCATAATGCGCATCCAGGCTGCCGCGCTGCGATTCTTCAATGCTTCCACATTGTGCACGACTTCCAGAAGGCCACCACAGGTAGGGCAACGGTAGATAACGTCGTACACAGAGTACCGGCCAGGACATCCGTGGAAACATTGGAACCAGGCTTCATATGTCATATGGCACTTCCCCGATTGTGAAAGATGAACGTGGCTGGATGTGGGGCGATTCCGGGATAAGTTTAGCATGCGCACGTGATAGGGGCAACCGCATCTTGCCCCTTGTGCGTGGTTACTTCATTCGTCGTTTCTCTCCGTATTTCGTATACGGAGTAACGGAGAAGTGGTAATGTTGTGTCAGGGTTTTGTTGTTATGGGCTTCTTGCTCTGACCCTCGAAAATCCTTCTGGGAAGTTGTGTATTTATGCTATAATCTCCACGCCCGAAGGAGAGGTAAACAAGTGGCCAGAGGTTCTCACGTTGTGCTCAATGCGTTGCTGATGAATCTGTCCCCGACCTATCGGGGTGCCGGCATTAGCGCTTATGAGCAGCATCTGCTCTCTTCTCTGGCTTCTGTGGAGAAGGATATGACGTTTACGGCCGTTGTTGCCGAGCCTGTATGGCAGGCTCCACAACCTATGCGTGTTTATCGCGCGCCCAGGTGGGTCCAGCGCCCCATGTTGCGCATCCTGTGGGAGCAGGTCCGCTTACCCCTGGTAGCGCGACAGATCAAGGCCCACCTGCTTCATGCCCTGGCTTTTGTGGCCCCGGTACAGGGCCTTTCCATCCCCCACATAGTGACCGTTCATGACTTGAGTTTCGTGCGCTTCCCACGAACGCTTCCTGCCTGGAAGGCCCGCTACCTCCGCTGGTTCACGCGCGTGAGCCTGACGCGCGCGGCTCGCATCATCGCCGTATCTGAGAGCACCCGCCGTGACGTGTTGGCCTGGCTTTCTTTGCCGCCCCATCGGGTCGTCGCCGTGCCCAACGGTGTGGAGTCCCGCTTTCGCCCGCTTCCGTCTGGAGAGGTGGAGCAATGGCGCGCTCGCAAGGGACTCCCAGAGCGATTTGTGCTTTACCTGGGCACCCTTCAGCCCCGCAAGAATTTGGAGACTCTGGTGCGCGCGTTCGCTCAATGGCGAAGAGAGGCCCCTTCTTCCATGCATGATGTGGCCCTCATCCTGGCGGGGGCGAAGGGGTGGTTCTACTCTCGCCTGTTTCGTTTGGTGGATGAACTGAAGGTGCGCGATCATGTGCTGTTTCCCGGCTATATCCCGTCCGAGGAATTGCCCCTTTGGTACAACGCCGCCACCCTTTTCGCTTATCCATCCTTGTTCGAGGGCTTTGGTTTGCCCGTGTTAGAAGCCATGGCCTGTGGCACGGCTGTGCTGGCCGCGGATTCATCGTCCCTGCCGGAGATTGTGGGTGACGCGGGCTTGTTGCTTCCGCCTACCGATGTGGAGGCCTGGGCCAAGGCGCTGGGAGGTCTACTTGCTGACGAAGAAAGGCGAGCAGCGTTGGGACAGGCGGGTGTGGCACGGGCGCGAAATTTCTCTTGGGAGCGCACGGCCCGTGAGACCATAGCGATCTATCAGGACGTCCTGAGCACTATCCATGAATAAAGGGCCACGTACTCCGTTGCACTGGCTGCGCTTCGTTGTCCTGGCGCTGGATATCGTGTTGGTCAATGTGGCCTTTGGCTTGGCCTACATCATTCGATATCGCTTGCAGTGGTTTCGCGCGGTCGACCCGGCTTATTACACCGATTTCTCCGCGTACCTTCCCTTTGCCGCTCTCCTCACTTTGCTCCTGATTTCTGCCTACGCGATGGAGGGACTGTACGGGGAACAGCGAGGGCGCCGCTTCTGGGATGACTTCTACGGTATTTTCAACGGCACGATGACGGGTCTGGGCATCACGATAATCATCGTCTTCTTCTGGCGGCCGCTCTTTTATTCCCGCCTGATTTTTGCTTACACGGCTGTCCTCGTCATCACCCTGTTGAGTATAGAACGGATTATTTTGCGCGCGGTGTTGGCGTGGTTGCGCAAACGAGGGGTAGGGGTGGCGCGTGTGGTCGTGGTGGGCGCGGGTGAACTGGGGCGCATGGTCATGCGCAACGTGGTGGCCAATCCTGACTTGGGATACAAAGTGGTCGGCTTCCTGGATGATAACCCGGGGAAGACCGCGGATATCGGTCCCATTCGTGCCCTGGGGAGCATCGATCGGCTTCCCGAGGTCCTGAAGACAGAAGATATCGATGAGGTGATTATCACGTTGCCGTGGCATTCGTATCGGCGCATTATGCGGGTAATGGCACAAAGCGAGCGCGCGGGCGTGCGGGCGCGGGTCGTCCCCGACCTTTTCCAGTTGCGGTTGGGACGCGTCGAGGTGGACACTCTGAACGGTATTCCACTTATTGGTCTCCGCGAAATGCAATTGTCCAAACACCAACTGATCATCAAGCGGGGCATGGACGTGGTCCTTTCCGCCTTCGCTCTCATTGCCCTGTTGCCCCTTATGGGGCTCATCGCCTTGGCCATCAAGGTGGATTCACCCCACGGTCCGGTTCTCTTCCGTCAAGTGCGTATCGGCAAGAACGGCCGTCCCTTCCACCTGTACAAGTTCCGTTCCATGATTCCCGAGGCCGACCTGATCAAGCAACATCTGAAGGACCTGAACGAGGCCGATGGTCCTCTGTTCAAAATTCGGAACGATCCTCGCCTGACGCGCGTGGGCCGCATTTTGCGCCGTTTTAGCCTGGACGAATTGCCCCAACTGGTCAACGTGTTGCGCGGGGAGATGAGCCTGGTGGGGCCCCGGCCCGCACTGCCCGAGGAAGTGGCCCATTACGAACCCTGGCACCACAAGCGCCTCACCGTCACCCCCGGCATTACGGGGCTGTGGCAAATCAGTGGCCGCAGCGATCTCAGTTTCGATGAGATGATGCTTTTGGATGTGTATTACGTGGAGAACTGGTCACTCTTGCTGGATTTGCGCATTTTGCTCCTCACAATCCCTAAAGTTATCTTAGGGGAAGGGGCCTATTGACACACGAGTACGCCCACCAACTCCGTTCGGCACCTTACCCCACTTTTTTAGGAGAGCAAACGGTGGCACGTCACGATTATGAGGAACAGGTCATTGCATTGGCCCGGGATCTGGTACGCTTGCCCAGCCTTTCGGGACAGGAAGAACGCGTGGCCCAACGCCTGGCCGAGGAGATGGAGCGCCTGAATTTCGACCGGGTGTGGATCGATCCGGTGGGAAACGTCATCGGCCAGGTGGGAACAGGTGAGCCCCCCATCCTGATCTTCAATGGGCACATGGATACCGTGGGGGTTGGCGATCCTCGCGCTTGGGAGCTCGATCCATTTGGTGGTGAGATTGTGGACGGCTATCTCTACGGCCGGGGCTCCGTGGATATGAAGGGGCCGCTGGCGGCCATGGTGTACGGCGCTCATCTTCTACATACCCGCGGGCTTCCCCAAGGCACCCTGTACGTGGTCGGGGTCGTTCAGGAGGAGCCCCGGGAAGGCATGGCCATGAAGTACTTGCTCACCGAGAACGACATCGAACCTGATTTCGTGCTTTTGGGAGAACCCTCCAATTTTCATGTGAAGCGTGGGCATCGAGGACGCCTGGAGATTCGCGTGGTCACATATGGGCGGGCTTGCCACGCATCGAACCCCAGCGCGGGGGAAAATGCGCTCTACGCAGCGGCGCGCATCATCTTCGGTATCGAACTGTTGGCCGCACACCTGCCGAGCGACCCGGTGCTGGGCCCGGGTACCCTTGCCGTCACCCACCTGGAGACGTTCTCCGCCAGCCGCAATGCCATACCCGATAGGACCGAGATGGTCATCGATCGGCGTCTTACGTTAGGGGAAACAGAGGTCAAGGCGGTGGCGGAGATTCAAAGCATTGTGCAGAAGGAGGGAGCCCGGGCGGACGTGTTCGTGCCCGAATACGAGGCGGAAAGTTATACCCATTACCGCTTGCGAGGACGGGAATACTATCCCGCTTGGTTGCTACCGGAGGATCATCCCTTTTTGCGCCGGGTCTTGCGGGGCGCGGAGCGCGCTTTAGGCATGAAACCCGAAGTAGGTACGTGGGCTTTCTCCACCGACGGGGTGTACACGATGGGCGAAGCGGGCATTCCCACGGTAGGTTTTGGCCCCGGGGAGGAGGAGCAAGCCCACACCGCCGACGAACGCATCGCCGTGCGGGACATCGTGCGCGCGGTTGAAGCCTATGCTGCCATCGCGCGGGAGGTACTTCATCCATGACCGTTAAAACAGGACGTCCGCTGAACGTTCTTATCCTCTATTCGAACACTGGAGGTGGGCATCGAGCCTCGGCAGAGGCCTTGCGCCAAGAATTCTTGCGTCGCAATCCAGGGCATCAGGTAAGGCTGGAGGATATTCTTTTACACCGCACATTTTGGCCTTTGTCGGAAAGCGATCGATTTTACTTCTGGATGGTCAACAAAGCTCCTTGGGCCTGGAAAGCTCTCTATGCTTCCGTTGCTCGGCGTGAAATTTACACGACGTTGCATCGCACTTTAGCACCTATCATAGGGCCGCGCGTACGACGTATTTATGAAACCTTCTTACCCGACCTTGTCGTTGCTGCTCATCCCTTGCTCAATCACCTGCCTCGGCGTGTGCTGCGTCGTTGGGAAGAAGGCAATACTCGGACTCCTATTCCCTTTGCCACCGTTATTACCGACTTGACCACATTCCATCCTGCGTGGGTCGATCCTGAGGTTGACCTGATCACCGTGGCGACTGAGGAAGCCCAGCGCAATGTGCTGCACTTGGGTGCCCCGTCATATAAGGTGCGGATTCTCGGCCTCCCCATTCGTGAATCGTTCAGTCACGTGCCCGAGGACAAGCACCGGTTGCGTAAAGAGTTAGGACTCATTCCCGGTTTGCCGGTTATATTGCTGATGAGTGGGGGACAAGGCATGGGACCGGTGGAGAAAATCGCTTCTGCTATTGCCCATGCAAATTTGAGGGCTCAGCTGGTCATTGTGTGTGGTCGCAACGATGCTCTCATGCGACGTTTGAAAGCGCGTGGTTGGCCTATTCCTACACGGGTGTTAGGCTTTGTGGAGGATGTTCACTTGTGGATGGGGGCCAGTGATGTACTGGTGACGAAGGCGGGGCCAGGTACGATAGCGGAGGCCCTGGTTTGTGGGCTGCCCATGATCTTGTACAGCTACATTCCAGGACAAGAAGAAGGGAATGTTGTGTTTGTTGAGAAACGGCACATTGGCGCTTACATAACGGATGCTCGCCGGATTGCACAAACTCTTGCCCGGTGGCTTCGTCGGCCAGACGATTATTTATATCCAATGGCAAAACGGGCTCGCGCTCTTGGTCGACCAAACGCTACGCGTGACATTGTAGACGCCTTGCTATCTTTAGTGAATACATCCACAAGAGGAAAGTCTCGTGCCATCCGTAGAGACATTTCCCCTCTCGCTTCAGCGTAAGGGTGACATGCTGTCTTAACCCGATGCAGTTGATCCTTCTTCGCGCGCCTCTCGCCAGCGGGAAACGATGAGCCTCAAAATATCAGAGGTAGTAATAATGCCGCAGAGGCTTTGGGTTTCATCCAATACCGGAAGTCCCCCTATTTTCTTTTCGATGAGAATTTCCGCAGCCTGCCAGATGGGGGTGTCTTCAGAGACCGTGATCGGGTTAGGGGTCATGGCTTCTTCTACAGTCAACCAGTGTTCTGTGGCTTCAGGTGCATAGGGGTTGATGGTTGCCTTAATAGCGGAGGCTTCCCGCAAGTCTCCCTCGGTGATAATGCCCACCAAATGCCCCTCATTGTCAACTACGGGCAGGCGGCGTACACCACGTTCTTCCATAAGGGCTTGGGCTTCTTCTACCGTGGCATCCTCACGAATGACTACAACGGGGCTGCTCATGATCTCCCGCACACGCGTCTCTTGGATGTGCATTTCTCCCTCCTCCCCCGTTACGAGATCCCTAAATACAACGATTTTAGCGACGACTGAGCACCGGTGGCACGCCTATGTCATAAGCCAAATGGCGGTAAAGGGAGACGGTTTCCTCGGCGATGCGTTGATGGGTAAAGTAAGTTAGCACACGCTCCCGCCCTCGCCGTCCTAAGATGGTACGCAGATCCGCATCTTCCATAAGCACTTGCAAGTGATGTTGCAGTGTGATGGCATCTTCCTCCGGAAAAATCAGTCCTGCATCCCCAATCACGTGAGGAATTTCCCCGCAGGTGGATCCCACAACCGGTACTTGACAGGCCATTGCTTCGATAAGCACCCGCCCAAATTGCTCTATCCAGTTTGGTCGACTGCGCGATGGGAGGACAAAAACGTCCAGACGTTGGTAGAACGTCGGCATTTCAACGCTGGGGATACGTGGCTGCCAATGCACTTGTTGGGTAAGGCCAAGTTCCTCGGCCAAACGTTTCAATGCGTGCTGTTCGGGGCCTTCTCCTACAATGTGCAGTTGCCATTCTCCGCGCAATCCCGCAACCGCGCGAAGCAACACATCAATGCCCTTTTCTGGCACGAGTCGTCCGGCAAACCCTATGGTGAAAGGTCTGTTGTCTTTTGCCTGTATGGGTGCAGGGTGAAAGAGATCGGGATCCACACCAAACTGGGGAATCACGCGTATAGGGCCCCGAAATCCTTTTGAGCGTAAGACCTTAAGTGCTCCTTGGCTACCGGCAACAGCAAAATCTGCGTGCTGATAGACGTATTGTTCGAAGGAGGAGAAGGGAAATGGATATCGGCGATACAGGTTTTGCCAAGTAAAGAATATGCTCAAAATGCGCTGCGCGCGGGCGTGATGTACCGCGAGCCAGGTAGTAAAATTATACGGTTCCTCGTCGATATGGAAAACTTGGGGTCTGAGCCGCTTAAGTTCTCGTCCTAAGGTGGGGAAAAAATGAACATGATGGGATCCAGAGAAAACTATAGGAATCGTCTTTAGTGTGTACCCACGCGTGTAGACGCGCTCCAATACTTGCCGATTGTGACGCTCGCGCCAGTGAGGAGGCACAAGAACGATGAGTTCCACATCCGGATAGGCCGCAATTTCTTCCAGTTTCCGTTGGTATGCGCCGACCACACAAGCTTTGCATAGCATGACCACACGCATTGATAATTCAATAGCCCCCGTACACCCATTCTGAGAATACATCCTGCAAGGAGGTGTTGCTTACTGACTCAAACATCTGCTGAAGGTCGTGTGCAGTCGCCACTCGATATGCAAACCGTTCTCGATACTGACGCAGCGCTTTCAGGAACATTTCATCCCCGAGGCGCAGGCGCAGTGTGTGGAAGAAAAGAGCCCCCTTGCCGTACACGATGGTTTCGTAGTTGTCCAACGAGTAAGCCGTGGCAGGTAAGCCCAGGGGCGCATCCAAATCGCGCGACCGTACATAGTTCAGAGGAATCTCCCAGCGAGTTTTGCGCAAGCGTTCGGCGACGTCCCTGCCGTAGATGTACTCATAGTAAAAGTAGGTGCTGTATTCGGTCAACCCCTCGTCCAGCCAAGGTTCCCCTACCTGGTCGTTGCCCACCAGGTTGTACCACCATTGATGTCCAATTTCGTGCGCGGTTAGGAATTCCAGTTTATCCCGTTCCTCGCGGAATAGGTAGGTCCCTAACAAGTTGAGGGTAGGATACTCCATTCCCCGGTTGAGCAAGCTTGCCTCGACCACATCTAACTTTACGAAGGGATAGGGGCCAAAGTAGCGTTGATAGACCCCCAATGCAGCGAGAGCGTAATGTAGCGCGGTTTGTGCGGCTCTTTCGTCGCCGGGGAGGTAGAAGACACGTACTCGAAGGTCGTTCACAACTTGTTCTACATATTGGTAATTGCCCAGTAGTAGGGTGAACTCCCGGGCAGGCCCACTCACCAGTTCATAAGTAATTTGCTGTGTTGGCGTATGTGGCGTTGTGGCACGTACCACCGCGCTGCTGACCAGGGTCATGGTCGCGGGCACCGTTGCCCACACGTGGTAGAAGGCCGCCTCCGCGCTCAACGCATCCCCCAAGGGGATTCCATCACTCAGGACCCATGAGCCATCGGACTTGGGAAGGGCCAGAATAGGATATGCCAGTGGGAGGGCAACGATACCCTTGTATTCCCCAAAGAGCCAATAGCCATCCCGTATGTGGCGCGGATAACGAACACGGTAACGGATATCCATAGAGGTTGTCTCTTGGGGAAGTAGTAACGTTGGGAGGTTGATGAGAGCGGCCGTTCCGGATTCGATTGAAGCGAAGGGTAGCGGCTCGCCTTGGGATGTTACCGATAAAAGTTCGAGGCTATTGCCGCCACCGTAGTGGGCAAGGTTGGGGTATAGACGTAAAGCCACATCTGACCAAGGAGATTCGGTACGATTGGTGACAGTGATGGAAGCTGTGCCAGTAATGAGCCGTCTACTCACGTCCACTGTAAAGCGTAGAGTATAGCGAGGGGCACTCTGTAAAACAGGCGTATCAAGTTCGCTCCAAAAAGCACGCCGCAATGCCGGGTGTTGGTCTGCCAACGGGTGGGAGGGCACATCTTGCCAGGGCAATTGGGGCAAAAACGCGCATGCAGCTACCCCTCCTACGAGCCAGGGAAGCAGCATCAGGAGCATGAGACGTAATAGACGGCTTGGAAATAGGCTCTTTTTCATAAATGGTGTGCTCTGTGCTTCTTGAGCGGCAACGTGCAATCGCACGGTTCGGTAAAGTGTTCCATCAGCTATTTGTCTTTGTAGGGACAAGGTTTCTGTGGGACCTATACATCACAACCAATACGCCCACGCCCACAAGCACTACCAGCAGAGAGAACAGCCACCCTACATAGGGCAAACTGGTCAACATCACGTAGAGAAGCGTACCCAGCACCACAGGGGGTAACCACCACCACGTACCCCGATCAAGTTTGTGGAGGAGGGCGTAGGGCACGAATATTGGGGCTACCAGGTTCACGTAAGCGAGATAAGCGATAACGAGGAGAATATCTGTAGCCAAAGCTATTACGATGGTCCACTTTGCAAGTTGGGAAAGGGTCACTAAGCTGAACACTAATGCGAGAAGCCCTCCTACAATTATCGAGCCAATGAGTGAGGCAATCAATGTAGCGACAAAGACAATGCCCCATCCCAGAGAGGCCAAGGGTTTGCGAGCGATGGTCGTTCCCACCTGGCGGGATTGGATGGGTAAGGTTAGGAAAAGGACAGCACCTGTTAGAAGTAGAGTCAACCAGCGCCGGAATTGCTCGATAGCCCAAGGCATAGAGCCAAATTGTGGGGGTTGTGTTTCTTGCGTAGGCGGAGGCGGCAACCGATGATTGACCTTCCCCTCGATGCGGGCTTGCGGGGAAATGACGGCTTCTTGTACGGATTCGTATGTCAAATTGCCACCCACTCGCGCCCCATCCCCTATGGTAAGACCGGCCGGCACTGCAGGAATGGTCACGCCGGCAGGAGCCATGAGCGATCCCCAGAGGGCGGGCGGAGGGCCACCACGCTCGCCAACACTCGCTCTGACATCGCCTTCCACGGTACCGTGAATGGCCACGCTGTTCGCGCCCACGTATACGTCCTCGCGCACATCGCCACTCACCACGACCTGGTAAGCCCCAACGAGGAGGCTCCCTCCCACGGTGCTCCCTTTGGCGACTTCCATGGAGAAACACGCGGCCATCACGTCATCACCAACTTCGGGAGCGGCCACGCGAATGACCTGGCCTGCAGCCCGAATGTCATCCTCCACGATTCCCTGGATGTCCACAACCTGCGCGCCCACAACCAGGTCGCCGGTAATACGGGCACCCGAATCCACGATGACGCGCTGAGCCGCAGCGTACACGTCCCCTTCAACCGTGCCGCGAATGATCACTTCCCGAGCGGTGATGTAAAGGTCGTCGGCTATGACCTCATCCGGCTCGATGACGACCCGCTCCCCACCGACAAAGCGCAGGGCATAGACGGTAGAGAGTGTGCCGAGGACAAGGAAGAGCACACCGACCAGCAGGAGCACGGAAATGCTTCGCCGACGAAGCATAGCACCTCACCTCCCTTCCACAATGGCCTCATAAATTGCCTGCAGTTCTTCATCTGAATAGAAGTGAATGACGATTTGTCCACCGCGCTTTCCCTTCCGCACTTCGACTTTGGTTCCTAACACATCGCGAAAGGCCCGCTCCACGGCCTGGAGTTCCGGGGGGAGGGAGGGCTTTTCCGGTGGCTTCCTCTCCGTCTTGTCCCCTTGCACGATGCGCCGCACCAGGGCTTCGGTCTCGCGCACGCTCAATCCCTTTTCGATAATGTGCTTTAGCACACGACGTTGCATGTCGGGGTCGTCCAGCGCGAGGAGTGCCCGCCCGTGTCCCTCGCTGATTTTCCCCTCCAACAGCGCGGCCTGAGCCTCTGGGGGCAGGTTGAGCAGACGCAGGGTGTTGGTCACGGCCGCGCGGCTTTTGCCGACACGTTCGGCCACTTGCGCTTGCGTAAGACCAAAGCCATCGATCAGGCTCTTATAGGCAGCCGCAGCTTCGAGGGGATTCAAATCCGTCCGCTGCACGTTTTCCACGAGGGCCCATTCTACCAGTTGCTGGCGCGTGGCGTCCTTGACGATGGCAGGGACGTGGGTGAGTCCGGCCATTTTGGCTGCACGCCATCGGCGCTCACCGGCGACGATATAATAGGGGACAGGGCTGGTGGGGTCGGCGCGGGCAAGGATGAGGGGCTGGAGAACACCGTGGACGCGAATGGATGCGGCCAGTTCGGCCAGGGCCTCCTCATCGAAACGACGGCGAGGCTGGTGGGGGTTAGGGGCAATTTGGTCGATAGGGATTTCTTCTGTGATGTCGTCCATCAAGCGCCGCGTCGTGCGCCGCTCCCCTTCTGTTAGAAGGGCTTCTAAGCCTTTCCCAAGGCCGCGTTTTTTCTGGGTCATCGCGTGTCTCCGTGCCAGGATGGACGATAGACCATGGACGATGGATGGCCGTGGCCCATCGTCTATCTGTGTCCATGTACACTTACGTTTGTTCTCGCATTTATTCTACCACAGGGGGGCGACGGGCAATGACAAAGGCACAGTTACCATCGCGCAAGCGCTGGCGGGCCTCCACGGCCACAAGCAACCGGATCAAGGGCAAGAGAAGCAGGGTCCGCCCCACGCGATATCGGCTCCACTTCCACAGTTCCCAGGCCAGGGTGCCCCAGCGCCCGTGGGTGTACACCGTGCGTTCCACCCTCAAGCCCGCGCGCTGCATTTTCGCTTCCAACTCTCCTCGCCGGTATCCCTCGCGCGCGTGGAGCGGGTTCTTCAGGTGATCCAGGTCGAAGCGGCGGAACCAGTGCACCTGGGGGGTAAGGGGCGTGTGCACGGCGAGCCAGCCACCCGGGCGCAGGGCCTGGGCCATGTGGGCCAGTGCCTTTTCGTCCTCTTCGATATGCTCGAGCACGTCGATGGAGTAGATGAGGTCGTAAGCATCGGGTGGCAGCGAAGCGGTCAAGTCACCCTCCACGAAGTGCAGGTTGTCCAGCCGCGAGCGCCGGGCCTCCGCCTCGGCACGGGCCACGACATCGGGGCGGTTGTCCAGCCCCGTCACTTGAAGGTGGGGAAACGCGCGCGCCAGGTAGAACGCGTGCTTCCCCGTACCACACCCTGCGTCGAGAACGGTCTTGGTCTCCGGGGTGATGAGGGGAACGACCAGGCGGAGGAACCAGCGAAACCGGATGGCTTCCCCCACGTGGTAATCAAGACGGCGGGCCAGTTGCCAGTGCCATGTGCGCAGCGTTGTCATGGCCCCCATGGGTGCGTTAGCCTCCTTATGCAGCCTGAGCCTCCTTATGCAGCCTGCTCCGAACGGACGGCGACGGTTGTACGAGAGGAAACGGAGCCGCTTGCGCGGGAGGGTATCTCCTCGCGCGGGTAAGGCCACCCCAACCGTTGGCAAAATTCCTGGGCCAGGGCCCGGTACGCCTGCGCGCCACGCGAGTGGGGCGCATACCGCCGAATCACCTCTCCGAAACTGGGCGCCTCGCCCAGTTGCACGTTGCGAGGAATCACGGTGTTGAACACGCGTTCTCCAAGGACATGCCGCACGTTCTCTTCAACTTGTTGGGAGAGTTTGGTGCGGGCGTCGTACATGGTGAGCACCACGCCGGCGATGTAGCAACGGGGGTTCAGTCGCTCCCGTACCAGGGAGATGGTCTCCCAAAGTCGGGTGAGACCTTCGAGGGCCAGGTATTCGGTCTGCACGGGGATGATAACCCCTGCGTTGACCGCGACCAGGGCGTTGATGGTTAGCAGCCCCAAACTGGGCGGGCTGTCGATCAAAATGATATCGTACCCCTCGAGCACGTCGGTCAGTGCATTGCGCAGGAGGTACTCCCGCCCTTCGACATCGACAAATTCCACCTCTACTCCGGCCAGGTCGGGGTGTCCTGGCACCACGTCGAGGTTGATCTCTTCTGTCAGGGCGATGGTGTCGGAGAGGGAGGCGCGACCAATGAACACATCGTACAGGGAGAGGGGGAGATCCAGGGCGGGGAGACCCAGGCTACTGGTGGCGTTGGCCTGGGGATCCGCGTCGACGACGAGTACCCGGTAACCGCCCGCGGCCAGGTACGCGCCCAGGTTCACGGCCGTCGTTGTCTTGCCCACACCCCCTTTTTGATTTGCCAGAGCAAACACGTGAGCCGTACTCATAGCACGGGCGCCTCCACAGGAGACCAGGGATGCTCTGTTAGGTAGGCTTCCACTTGTTCGCGTGTGGGAATACCCTGTGGGCCAATGTCCTCAATGGCAAAGGAGGCGACGATGTTGGCGAAGTAGGCAGCCTGAAGAGGGTCGCCTGTCTCGTACAGGCGGATGAGCATGGCCGCGGTGAACACGTCGCCCGCGCCTGTGGGGTCCACTTCATTCGCCGGCCGCGGCGGGATGTGGGTGGCTATGCCGTTTTGGTAGACTACACTCCCGCGCGCGCTCAGCGTCACCACCACCAGGGGGAACAATTGGATGAGGTGGCGATGCACCTCTGGGTCGCCGCCAAAATCCTCTTCGCTGAAGACCAGCAAGTCGGTGTACGGCGCGATGGTCTCGGCTTCCTCCCAATCCCGGGGAAGCACGCGGCCCGTCTCATCCCAGCGCCTCCCAAATCCCTGGGGGACGGCACCCAGGAGGGAATGGGCAAACCGTTCGGCGAAGGCGGGGTCGATCTCCGCCGCGACGGCGCCCAACAGGACGATGGGCGCGTTCTCCCACTCTGTGGGAAGCGCACCCGCAGGAATAGGGTCGGCCACGGCATCCACGTATTGAATGCGGTGGCCCTGGTTGTATATGTTGCGGAAGATGGTGGTTACTTGGGAGGGAAGGCGGTGCACAATGACGCCGGGCAAAGCCTCATCGAACGGGTAGTTCTCTGCTGCTCGTGTGAGGATGCCCGGATTGTAGCCCAGGCGTTTGGCCGTCAGCGCGGCAAAGGTAACCGTGCCACCGGGCGTATAGGTTCCATCGCGTTTGTCGAGGGTAACGTGGCCGATAGCGAGAAAGTTCATGTATTGGATTCCCCACTTTCCGCAGAGTATCAGGACGTTTGGCATTTTAGCATAGGGCCCAGAAGGGGGGAAACCGTGTCCGACCACGTGTGTCTTGTGCCGCGTCTGTCAGCCACTTGTCCGATTTTTGAGAGGGTACAATCCTACGAGGTGCTTATAATGGGGAAGGGGCGGTAAGAGGTGTTCATTCCTTTATCATGGAAGGTGGGTCATGGTGTACGCGCTTCATGTCACGAATCTGCACAAGTCGTACGCGACCGTTCACGCGGTAAACGGGGTGAGTTTTGAAGTCGAGCGTGGGGAGATCTTTGGCTTGCTGGGGCCCAACGGCGCGGGCAAGACGACGACTATCCGCATCATCATGGATATCCTCAAGCCCGACGCGGGCGAGGTGAGGGTGCTGAACACGACGCCGGAGAAGGCTCGCGCACGCGTGGGCTATCTCCCCGAGGAGCGCGGCCTTTACCCCAACCAGCGCGTCCTCGACGTGCTCGTCTACCTGGCCGAACTCAAGGGGCGGCCGCGACGCTGGGCCAGGCAACGGGCTGAGGAACTACTCGCCCGTGTGGAACTGTCGGAATGGGCCAAGGCCAAGGTGCGCGAACTCAGTCGCGGCATGCAGCAGAAAGTCCAATTCATCGCCAGCATCATTCACGACCCCGACCTGTGCATTTTCGACGAACCCTTCCAGGGCCTCGATCCGGTCAATGTGCAATTGGTGAAGGCCATCATGCGCGAGTTGCAGGCCCAGGGCAAGACCATCGTCCTCAGCACGCACCAGATGAACCAGGTGGAAGCGCTGTGCAACCGTATCGCGCTCATCAACCAGGGCCGCCTGGTGCTTTACGGCGACCTGGTCCAGATCAAACACGATTACTCCCCGAACATCGTTACCGTGAAGGCCGCGACCCCGCTTCCCAGCCTGGAGGGCGTCGTTCGCGTCCGCAGCCGTGACAGCCACCACGTGCTGGAACTGGCGTCCGGCGTTTCCCCCCAGTCGGTGTTGGAGCAATTGGTGGCCGCTCATGTACCCGTCCAGTCCTTTGCGGTAGAGACCCTGCCCCTGGAAGACATCTTCGTGCGCGTGGTGAAGGGGACGTGAACCATGCCAAGGGCCTGAAGACCTCCAGGGTTTGCCGGCCCTCGGAGATATTCATTGAAGAGGAGGACGTCCGTGAACTGGATGAAAATCTGGGCTATTATCCGACATGAGTACGTTACCAACATCCGCCGCACGGGGTTCATTGTGATGACGTTGATTGTGCCCGCGGTGGGCCTGTTGTCCTTGGGCCTCAGTGCGTTTGTGGGAAAATCCACGGTCGCCGTGCTGGATCGCCTGTTCGGCCCCTCGTCTCAAACCATCGCGGTGGTGGACGAATCGGGGTACTTCCAGCCCATCCTGCCCGATTTTCGGGAGAGGTTTGTGCTCTATCCCGACCGGGCGGCCGCGCGCGCGGCCGTTGACGAGGGCGACGTCAGCGCCGCTCTCTTCATTCCAGGCGACTACGTGCAAACGGGGAAGGTGTACGTCTACTCTACCGGGGGGGATATAGCCCTCACCACCCTGAGTGAATCGGAGTCCGTGCGCAGTTTCTTCATTGCCCACCTGGCCCGCAACTACGTGCCCGATGATATTCTTGTCCGCCTGAGTGACCCGGTGTCCCACTTCGTCCCTGTAGAGGAACAGGGGCCTGCCCCGGGTCCTTTGGGCTTTGTGTTCACATTCCTCATCCCTTATTTCTTCGCCATCCTGCTCATCATCAGCGTCTTCATCAGTTCGGGCTATTTGCTGCAAGGGATTGCTGAGGAGAAGGAGAACCGTCTCGTCGAATTGGTACTTTCCTCGGTTTCTCCCCTGGAGTGGTTCGTGGGCAAGGTCATTGGCCTGGGCGCGGTAGGGTTGACACAATTGCTCATCTGGGTGATCAGCGTTGGGGCCATTTCCGGTGGTGCGGTGGTTCTGGTGGCCATGAGCATCCCCTCTCTGCCCGTGCACAAATTGCTCATCCTGCCGGTTTTCTACCTCCTGGGATATGTGCTCTACGCGGTGCTCTACGCGGGCCTGGGCGCGCTTGGCACCAACCACCGTGAGTCGCAACAGGTAGCCGGGATCATTTCTTTCATTGCCGCGGTGCCCTTCATGGTGTCTGGTGTGCTCTTCACCAATCCTAACTCGCCCATCATCCGCGCGCTCACCTTCTTCCCCCTCACCGCGGCCAGCATGATCATGCTCCGCCTCCCCATGTCCGACGTGCCCACGACGGACATGGGCATCAGTCTCATCAGCCTGGTAGTGAGCATTCCCCTCGCTGCCTGGCTGGGGGCCAAACTCTTCCGTATGGGCATCCTCATGTACGGCAAGCGCCCCAGTTTCAAGGAAGTGTGGGCCGCGCTGCGGGCGGCGTAGCCAACGTCGAGACAGGACTCACCATCTACGAGGAGGAGGAGTATAATACCTAATACCCGATACCCAGTACCCGATATCGAGGTCAGGTATCAGGTATCGGGTATCGGGGCCTGAACATTTCTTGCCTTTCACCTTGGAGGCCCTGCCGTGATGTACGGAGAACTCGCCCTGTTTTCAGGCACCGCAAACCGACCGCTGGCCGAAGCCGTTGCCGACTACCTGGGTATCGAACTCAGCGAGGCGGATGTGTTCCAGTTCCCCAACACGAACACGTTCTGTCGCCTGCGCCAGAGTGTGCGGGGCAAGGACGTGTTCATCATTCAGCCTACGTCGCCCCCCACCAACGACAACCTGATGGAGTTGCTGGTCTTCCTGGACACGGTGCGTCGCGATTCGGCCGCGCGCGTGACCGCAGTGGTGCCCTATTACGGCTACGGGCGCACGGACAAAAAGGACCAGCCGCGCGTGCCCATCACGGGCCGCCTGGTGGCCGACCTGATCACCGTCGCGGGCGCGGATCGCTTCCTCTCCTTCGACCTGCACGCGGGCCAGATTCAGGGTTTCTTCACCATTCCCGTGGACGAACTCAGCGCCGTGCCCATCATCCTCGACTATATCGAGCAGCAAGCCTGGCCCAACCTGGTCGTCGTGGCGCCGGACATCGGCGCGGTGCGCCGCAGCCGCAACTTCGCCGAGCGCCTCCATGTGCCCCTGGCGATCATTGAGAAGCGCCGCGCCCTGAGCGGGGAGAGCACCCACATCTACAATTTGATCGGGGATGTCAAAGGCGCGGTTGCCCTATTAGTGGACGATGAAATCGACACCGCGGGCACTATCGTCAATGCCGCAGAATTTGTCATGGAACAGGGGGCCAAAGAGGTCATCGCCTGCGCCACCCATCCCATCTTTTCCCCGCCCGCGCCCGAGCGCCTGGAGGCCAGTTGCCTTTCCCAGATCATCGTCACCAACACCGTCCACGTAAAGGAACACGTGCGCGAAATGCTGGGCGAGCGCCTTGTCGTCCTCAATGTAGGCGACCTGTTGGGCGAGGTCATCCGCCGCATTCACGTGGGCGTTTCCGTCGGCGCACTATTCGAATAGAGTGCAAATTGCACAGTCCAAAGTGAAAAGGGAAGGCTCCTCCACATTTTCACTTTGGACTTTTCACTTTTCACTTTTTTCACGTTGAGGTGCCCAATGACACACAAACGAGTTCGTCCCTACGGCCTGTGGGATAGCCCCCTCTCGCCCCGCATGATGGCCTATGGCCTGCGCCTGACCGATGTGTGCTGGGATACGGACGGTCGGACGTTGGGCTGGGTGGAGGGGCGCTCCGGGCAGAACGTGGTGGTCGTGCAGCAGGAGGGAGAGGCGCCGCGCGATCTGTTCGCCGAGTACTCCGCGCGCGGGGGCGTCGGCTATGGCGGGGGCGACTTCACCCTGTCCCACGGCTTCGCCTACTTCGTGCACGAGGGGCGCATTTACCGGCAGCGCCTGGCCGCGGGCGTCGCACGGCCCATCACCCCCCAGTTCGGCGCCGCGGCTTCCCCCACCGTCTCCCGCGACGGTCGCTGGCTTATGTACGTCCACACCTACGAGCGCACCGACGTCATCGCGATTGTGGACAGCGAGGGGCAGCAGTGGCCCCAGCGCCTGGTCAGCGGCGCGGACTTCTACATGCAACCCGTGTGGCATCCTCGCGGCACGCACATCGCCTGGATCGAGTGGGATCATCCCAACATGCCCTGGGATGGCACGCGGCTTTACCTGGGCCGTGTGGAGGGAGAGCCGCCGCGCCTGGTGGAACACACGTTGATTGCCGGGGACGACGATGTTCCCGTGTTCCAGCCCGCGTTCTCCTCGGACGGCCGGTATTTGAGTTACATCATTACCGAGGGTGAGTGGGATCGGCTGGTTCTGTACGATGTGGAGAGTGGACGCGCGCGCGTGCTTCTGGAGGGCGAGGGGTTGGTGCTGGCCGCGCCGGCGTGGGTGCAGGGATTGCGCGTGTACGGCTGGCGCGGGGATGGCCGCGCCCTCTACGTTCGGCGCAACGACAGGGGCTTCGCTTCCCTCCTGCGCGTGTGGGTGGAGGACGGCAGGGTGGAGGATGTGCCCCTGGGCGCGTACACGTGGGTCGACCAAGTAACCCCCGCGCCGGAGGGGGATCGGGTGGCCTTCATTGCCTCGGCCTCGCGTGTGCCCGCGCGTGTGGTGCTGTGGGAAGATGGCACGTTCCGCATCCTGCGGCGAAGCACCACCGAGAGCATCCCCCTCGACGACCTGGCCGAGCCCGTGCCCATCCAGTGGCAGGCACCCGATGGCACCACCGTGCACGCGCTGTACTATCCCCCCACCAACAGCCGTTTCGTGGGCGAAGGGCTGCCCCCCGCCATCGTGAACATCCACGGTGGGCCCACGTCGCAGCGGGTGGCGAATTACAACGCGGACGCGCAGTTCTTCACCAGTCGGGGGTGGGCCTACGTGGAGATGAATTACCGTGGCAGCACGGGCTACGGGCGCTCGTACATGACCGCGCTGCGCGAGCACTGGGGAGAGTACGACGTGGAGGATGCGGTGGGCGCGGCGCGGGCCCTGGCCGAACAAAAGTTGGCCGATCCCAAGCGCCTGGTTATCAAGGGGGGAAGTGCGGGGGGCTACACGGTGCTCAACGTGCTCGTTCGGCATCCCGGCGTCTTCAAGGCCGGCATTTGCCTCTACGGTGTGACGAACCTCTTCACCCTCGCGGCCGAAACGCACAAGTTCGAGGAACGCTACCTGGATTCCCTGGTCGGCCTCTTGCCCCAGGCCGCGGCCCGCTATCGCGAGTGGTCCCCCATCTTTCACGCCGACCGCATACGCGACCCGATAGCCATCTTTCAGGGCGCGGAGGACAAAGTCGTGCCCCCCAACCAGGCCGAAAGCCTGGTCGCCGTGCTCAAGGCCAACCGGGTTCCGCACATCTACCGTGTCTACGAAGGGGAAGGCCACGGCTGGCGCCGGGCAGAAACCATCGAGGCCTACTACAAGGACGTGCTCGCCTTCCTGCGGGACTATGTCTTGTTTGCGTAGGGAGCCCATCGAAGAGTGAAGAGTGAAAAGTGAAAAGTGAAAAGTGAATATCCGTGGGGTGACGCCACCTGACTCGTTCCTGCATATGTTCACTTTTCACTTTGCACTTCGCACTTCGTATTTCCCCCTTTGACGCCCCCCTGCTTCTGGACTATAATCCAGACCGAACAGGTGAGGAAGCGTGCTTCCCCGCGCCCGCTGTTCGGCAGCGGCGAGGGAGGTTCGCACAATGACGTGCCCCTGCTTTCTCCGTCGCTATGCTTCCCCACACCACGGGCAGGAGCATTGAGCGCGCGGCAAAAAAGGCGATACGTGAAGGCGTGATGCGTGAAGGCGTGATGCGTAATGCGTAATGCGTGATGCGTGATGTGAAACTTCGTGTTGTGTAAGGCATTATGTATAAGGGTCGATCCGTGGATGGCGTGTTACGCATTACGCATTACGAATTACGGATTTAGGAGGCAAAACGATGGCCGATAAACGGAGCGAGTTTCCCTACCCGGGGATTCCGACGACGTCGGATGGGACGGGAACGGTGGTTTGGGTCGAGACGAATGTGACGCAGGGCGCGTGCGCGTACCCCATCACGTCCTCGACGAACATGGGCGTGGAGTACGCGCGCGCCGTAGCCAACGGCCAGCGCAACCTCTGGGGCGAGCCGCTGGTCTTCATGGAGCCCGAGTCGGAGCACTCGTCCGCGTCCGCGGCGGAGGGCTTCGCGCTCGCGGGCGGCCGCGTGACCAACTTCACCTCCGGGCAGGGCCTGGTGCTGATGAAGGAGGTCCT
>JALWHQ010000425.1 GCA_026983525.1 Anaerolineae bacterium
CTGGGCATCATCAAGCCCGCGTTCGCGGTGCCGGAGACGCGGCGCATCGGCGACCTCTTCCAGGAGATGCGGGAAAACCACATCCAGATGGCCATCGTCATTGACGAGTACGGCGGCACGGCTGGCCTGGTCACCCTGGAGGAGCTGGCCGAGGAAATTCTCGGCCGGGTGACCGACGAGTGGGTGAAGGAGGAGCCGGACATCCGCCAGATCAACATCAACACGTACGACGTGAACGCGCAGCTGCGCGTGGACGAGGTGAACGAGGAACTGGGCATCTCCATCCCGGAGAGCGACCTGTACGAGACGGTAGCCGGCTTCATCCTTTACGAGCTGGGCCACATCCCCAAGGAAGGGGAAGAGCTGCTGTGGGACGGCTTGCTCTTCCGCGTGCTTTCCATGCGGGGGCCGAAGATAGAGCGCGTCAGTATCACCATCCTCTCCCCCGAGGAGGTCCAGGAAGAGCGGGAGGCCCAGGAGTCCGAAATTACCGCCAGGGTGGCGGCAGAGGAGGCACACATTGGCTAAGCGCATTCGGCTGGAGGATATCGCCCAACACGTTGGGGAGGAGGTAGAGGTTCGCGGGTGGGTGTACCTGCGGACAGACAAGGGACGCCTGCAGTTCATCCGCCTGCGCGATGGTACGGGGTTCGTGCAGGTGGTGGTGTTCAAGAAGAACGTGCCCCAGGAGGCCTTCCAGGCCGCGCGCAAGGTGAGCCAGGAATCCTCCGTCGTCGTGGTTGGGGTGGTGCGCGAGGACGCGCGCGCGCCCGGCGTGCCCGGCGGCTACGAGATTGACGCCCGCGACTTTCGCGTGGTGCAACAGGCGGAGGAGTACCCCATCCAGCCCAAGGAACACGGGGTGGACTTCCTCCTGGACCACCGGCATCTCTGGCTGCGCACCCCCAGGCAGTGGGCCATCATGCGGGTGCGGGCCGAGGTGGAGCGGGCCATTCAGGACTGGCTGGACGACCACGGCTTCCTGCGGGTGGACACGCCCATCCTGACCCCTTCCGCCGCGGAGGGAACCACCACCCTGTTTGAGACGGACTACCACGGCGAGCCCGCCTACCTGGCCCAGACGGGCCAGCTCTACAACGAGGCCAACATCTTCGCCTTTGGCAAGGTGTACTGTTTTGGCCCCACCTTCCGCGCGGAGAAGTCCAAAACGCGTCGGCACCTTCAGGAATTCTGGATGGTGGAGCCGGAGATCGCGTGGTGCACCCTGGACGAGCTTCTGGAAATCGAGGAGCAGTTTGTCAGCTACATCGTCCAGCGGGTGCTGGAACGCCGCGCGCACGAGCTCAAGGTCCTGGAGCGGGACACCTCCCGGCTGGAGAAGGTGGTGCCCCCCTTCCCTCGCATTTCCTACGACGAGGCGGTGGAGATGGTGAACCGGGCAGCGGCTGAGGGTGTGCGCGTCCCGCCGAACAACGAGCCTGTGCCGCCCATGGAATGGGGGGACGATTTCGGCGCGCCCCACGAGACGTACATAGCGGCCCAGTTCGAGAAGCCCGTGTTCGTGCACCACTTCCCCACCGAGGCGAAGGCGTTCTACATGGAGCCGGAACCAGACCGACCCGAGGTGTGCCGCTCTGCGGACCTGCTGGCCCCCGAAGGGTACGGCGAGATCATCGGCGGGAGCGAGCGCATCAGCGACCCGGAGAAGCTCATCGCGGCCCTGAAGCGCCACAACCTGCCCCTGGAGCCGTACAAGTGGTACATTGACCTGCGCCGCTACGGATCGGTGCCCCACTCCGGCTTTGGCCTGGGCGTGGAGCGCACTGTGGCCTGGATATGTGGCCTTCACCACGTGCGGGAGACCATCGCCTTCCCCAGGGTGTTGGGGCGCATGTACCCCTGAACCGGTGAGGCTGTGTGTGGGCACCCAGGCGTGACGTGACATGATGCTTGCATATGCGGTGGCGCTTCTTGTGCCCCTTCTTATCTCCCTGGCCGCGACCCCCCTGGTGGCGAGGCTGGCCCGGCGGCTGCGCGCGGTGGATTTGCCCGGTGGCCGCCGGCGCCATCACGGTGTGATTCCGCGCATGGGGGGGCTGGCCCCCGTGGCCGCATTTCTCGTGGCCATTTTCCTCCCTGTTTTCTTTCCCGCGCTCTTCCCCCCCATTGCCGACCCCAACCAGCCTGTCTGGTTCCGGGGGCTGGTGCTGGGAACGCTCCTGGCCCTGGTGGGGGGGCTGTGGGATGACCTGAAGGACCTCGCGCCCCGGTACCAGCTCTTGGTGCAGCTCCTCTGCGCGGTGGTGGCCATCTGGGCCACCCTGTTCATCGAGCGCATCAACAACCCCTTCACCAACGAGCAGATTGTCTTCCCCAGGCCGGTCGTCTGGGCCCTGACGGTTTTCTGGGTCCTGGGCATGATGAACACGGTAAACTGGCTGGACGGAGTGGATGGTCTGGCCGCGTCCGTGGCCGGGGTGTTTGCCGTGGTGCTCACCGTGCACCTGACG
>JALWHQ010000426.1 GCA_026983525.1 Anaerolineae bacterium
GGGTGGGGGTAGCCCCCGCGCACGCGCTGACGACCAGTCCAATGATGAGAACAACAGCCAGGAACGACCACAATCGACGTTTCATGATGCTTTCCTCCTCCTGATGTGTACGCTTGTGATTGACCGTTGGGGGATGGTTCAATGCTTTACGATGTGCCGAGAGACGCTCATCCAACATACCTCTGTCCATGCCCATCTCCATGTTCACCGAGCAAAGGGGCGCAGGCGCCACGCGGCTTTGATGAGTTGCCAGCGGTGGGCCAGCCCGCGCGGTTCGAAAATCAGGAACAGCATAAGGGCTACGCCGAAGAACAGCGGGCGCAAGGCTTGCACCGCGCCCGCTGCCGTGGACGGGAAAACGCTGATAAAGAAGGGGCCGAACAGCGTCGCGCCCTCTATGATGAGTTCGATCAAAATCGTGCCCAGGATGGGACCCAGGCTGGTGCCCAGCCCTCCTACGATCAACATCCCCAGGAGCATGACCGAGTCGGTCAGCCCGAAGGTTTCGGAGTTCAGGTGACGCAGGTTGTGCGCGTAAAGCGCGCCCGAGATGCCCGCATACACCGAGGCGAGGAAGAACGCCTGGAGTTTGTACTTGAACAGGTTGACGCCCAGCAATTCCGCGGCCAGGTCATGGTCGCGGATGGCAACGAACGCGCGGCCCAGCCGTGAGCGAGCCACATTGTGGGCTACAATCGTGGTCACAATGAGGATGGTGAGCGTGATGTACAGGTATTTCTGGGGAGTGTTGAAGCGGATGCCGAACATCACGGGCACTTCCACGTTGATGCCCTGCGCGCCGTTGAGCACCTCGGGAAAGGCGTTGCGCGTGAACCAGGGAATGATGAACTGGGCCGCCAGGGTCGCCATGACCAGATAGAAGCCTTTTACGCGGAGGGAGGGGAGTCCAAAAATCAATCCCACAATCCCTGTGCCCAGTGCGGCCGCGGGAAGTGAGAGGTAAAAGGGCCATCCCAACTCGTTCACCAACAGAGCGGAAATGTACCCGCCTGTGGTCATGAACGCGGCCTGTCCCAGGGAAATTTGCCCCGTGTACCCCGTGAGCAGATTCAATCCCTGCACGGCAATAATCGTCATGCCGATGCGATTGACCAGCGAGACAACGCTCTGGCTCGCGTAAAAGGGCAGCGTGTACAGCGCCAGAAGAAAGGCAAACAACAGCCCCCACTGCCAGGGCTGCCGGATGGTTGCCATGTCGTACGCGTAACTCTCGTCGAACTCACCAGCGGGCCGTAATATAGCCATATCGCCTCCGTCAGGTGCGGGAGATAGGTTACTGGAGATAGGTTACTGGAGATTGGAGATTAGAGATTGGGGGGACAAGATACCTAATCTCTAATCTCCAATCTCTAATCTCCAATCTCTACTATCCCCCCTCATATCCTTTCTATTCGCTTCTGACCGAACAATCCCTCTGGCCGAATGAGCAACACCAGCATCAAAACCACGTAGGGCATGATTTCCGCGGCGTTGCGAATGAACTGGACTTTCGACGCGGATACCAGGCCCTGGGAGAGGCCGATGATCAATCCCCCCACCAGTGCTCCAGGAATGGATTCCAGCCCGCCCAGGAGCACGGCAGGGAACGCGGCCAGCGCGACGACGGAGAGGCTCATGTCCAGGCCGCTGGCCGTCGCCATGAGCACACCCGCGACTGTGGCCACCACGCCCGCCAGGGCCCACGAGATACCGAAAATACGGTCGATGCGCAACCCCACGCTCTGGGCCAGTTCGTGGTCTTCGGAGGTCGCGCGCATCGCCAACCCCGTCTCCGTGAACTTGAAGAAGGCGCCAATGGCGATGACGCCCAAAATGGCGATCACCGACGACCAGAAGAGATTTTGCTTGATAATGATGAGCATGGGCTTGCCGTTGTAGGTGAGGGGTAGCACGATCTTGTAGGGGTTAGCCGCGGAAAACATCTGTGGGAAGTTGCGCTGGGTGCCGCCGAAGAGAAGGAGGGCCAACCCTTGTAAGACCTGGCTCAAGGCCAGGGTCATGAGGATGATGGCCAAAAGGGGCTGGCCCGTCATAGGACGCAGGGCCACCCGCTCGATGAGGAGGCCCAATCCCGCGGAGAGGATGAGGGCCAGGCCGATGGCCGCGGGCAGGGGCAATCCCTTTTCCACCGCAAACCACCAGGTGAACAAGGTTCCCATGAGCAGGAGTTGCCCGTGGGCGAAGTTGAAAATGTAGGAGGACTTGAAGATGAGCACAATGCCCAGGGCCGTCAGGGCAATGGGCCCTCCCGCCAGTAAGCCTGTGGTTGCAAACTGGGGCAACAGTTGCCAGTTCATGCGATCTCCCTCACGGGTGAAGTGAAAAGTGCAAAGTGAAAAGTGAAAATGGGATACAGCATTTTCACTTTTCACTCTTCACTTTGTACTTTTAGAGAGCGTTCGGAAATCCGCGTTCTTTACGCCCTCACCCCCTCCCCACCCCCTCC
>JALWHQ010000427.1 GCA_026983525.1 Anaerolineae bacterium
TTCCCCACCTTGCGGATGTCCCCGAAATAGCCCGTGCCGCGGAAGATGTGGGCTTTTCTGCCCTGTGGACGAGTGAAACCAAGCACAATCCCTTTCTCCCTCTGGCCTTAGCCGCGGAGCATACCGAACGCATCCGCTTGGGCACTGCGGTGGCCATTGCCTTCCCCCGCAGTCCCATGGTCACCGCGCAGATTGCCTGGGATCTCCAGCAGTATTCGGGGGGACGCCTCTTGCTCGGGTTGGGCACGCAGGTGAAGGCGCACATCGAGCGGCGCTTTGGCATGAGGTGGGAAGCGCCGGTAGCCAAGTTGCGGGAGTACATCCTTGCCCTGCGCGCCATCTGGGACGCGTGGCAGAACCGCACGCGCCTCAACTTTCGCGGGAAGTTCTACAAGCACACGCTGATGACGGACTTCTTCGACCCGGGCCCCATCGATCACCCCCACATTCCCATCTACATCGCGGGCGTCAATCCGGGCCTGATTCGCCTGGCCGGGGAGTTGTGCGAGGGCTTTCACGTCCACCCCTTCCATTCCGTCGAATATATGCGCCGGGTCTTTCTGCCTGCTCTGGAAGAGGGACTGCGTAAAGGAGGGCGACGGCGCGAGGATATTCAACTGGCATCCACGGTGTTCGTCATCACCGGGAAGAACGAGGGGGAAATGACGGCCATGCGCGAGATAGTGCGCCAGCAGATAGCCTTCTATGCCAGCACGCCCACTTATCGTGTCGTTCTGGACGTGCACGGCTGGGGCGAGGTGGGGGAACGCCTCTCGCGGCTGGCCGTGCGCAAACGTTGGCACGAGATGCCCGCCCTCATCACCGACGACATGCTCCGGGTTTACGCGGTGGAGGCCCCGTGGGACGCGTTGGGCCGGGCCCTGCGCGAGCGCTACGAGGGCGTGCTGGACCGCATCGCGTTGTATTACCCCTTCCGACCGGATGAGCGCGACCGCTGGCGCGCCCTGGCCGAGACCGTGCACACCGCATGACATAACGGACAACATTGCCTGTACTCTATCATTGCTCCGCGCCTGCTACAGTTGTCTCGACGATCTCTGTAGCCTCTGCCAGTTCCTGGGCCAAGGCGCGAACGGCTCCCACTGGGTCATCCCGCAGGCCCAACCTGACGATGGCCGAGCCCACGACGACGCCGTCCGCGATGCGCGCTACCTGGCGCGCGTGCTCGGGCCGCGCGATGCCGAACCCCACGGCCAGGGGCAGATCCGTGTGCTTTCGCACGCGCGCAACGAACGCGGCCAAATCCGGGGGAAGGCGATCCCGAGCGCCCGTGATGCCTGTGACGCTGACGAGGTAGATGAAACCACGGGCTGCACGGGCAGCCACGCGCACGCGCGCCTCCGTGGAGGTGGGCGCGAGCAAGGGCACGAAGGCCAGGCCGTGTTTCGCGCACAGGTCGCGCATTTCCTCCCCATCGCGCACGTCGGGGGGCAAGTCCGGCACGATGAAGCCATCCGCGCCCGCGGCCGCCGCATCCCGGCACAAGACCTCGACCCCGTAGGCCAGGAAGGGATTGTAGTATCCCATGAGGACGAGGGGAATGGTAACCCCTTGCGCGCGCAGCCGGGCGACGGTGTCCAATACGTCGCGCACGGTGGTGCCGTTTCGCAGCGCGATCTGCGCGGCCATCTGGTTTGTCGGCCCGTCGGCCAGGGGGTCGGAAAAGGGCACGCCGACTTCGATGAGATCCGCGCCCGCGTCGGCCAGGGCCTTGAACACGGCCACGCTCGTCTCCAGGTCGGGGTAGCCGACGACGTAGTAGGGCATGAACGCGGCCCGACCTTGGCGTCGGGCGCGGGCAAACGCGGTCTCCACGCGAGCGATTCCTGTATCCGGCATAACATACCTCCAGAGCGAGTTGCAGGTGACAGGTTAAAGGTTCAATGTGCCTCGTACGGTTTCCAGGTCTTTGTCCCCGCGGCCGGAGAGGTTCACCAGGATGATGTGGTCGCGGGGGAGGGTGGGCGCGAGTTTGATGGCGTGGGCCACCGCGTGAGCCGATTCCAGCGCGGGAATGATGCCCTCGAAGCGGGCGAGGGTGCGGAACGCGTCGAGGGCCTCGTCGTCGGTGGCATAGGTGTACTCCGCCCGCCCGACCTCACGCAGCAGCGCGTGTTCCGGCCCCACGCTGGCGTAGTCCAGTCCCGCGGAGACGGAGTGGGTGAGCGCGATTTGGCCGTCGGGCGTTTGCAGGACGTAGGACTTGGTGCCGTGCAGGACGCCCAGCCGGGCCCGTTGCGGGTCGGCAAAGCGGGCCGCGTGCTCCCCCGTCTCGATGCCCCGTCCCCCCGCCTCGACGCCGATGAGCCGCACGCCTTCGTCCTCGATGAAGGCGGAGAAGATGCCGATGGCGTTGGAACCGCCGCCCACGCAGGCGATGACGGTGTCCGGCAGGCGGCCAACCTGCTCCAGCATCTGGGCGCGCGCCTCGCGGCCGATAACACTTTGGAAGTCGCGCACGATCATGGGGTAGGGGTGGGGCCCGAGCGCGGAGCCGAGCAGGTAGTGGGTGGTGCGCACGTTGGTCACCCAGTCGCGAATGGCCTCGTTGATGGCGTCCTTGAGGGTGCGGCTGCCCGCGTCCACGGGCTGCACGCGCGCGCCCAGCAGTTCCATGCGGAAGACGTTGGGCCGCTGTCGCTCCATGTCCACCATGCCCATGTAGATAACACACTCCAGGCCGAGGAGCGCGGCCACGGTGGCCGTGGCCACACCGTGCTGCCCCGCGCCCGTCTCGGCAATGATGCGGTGCTTGCCCATGCGTCGCGCTAAAAGGGCCTGGCCCAGCGCGTTGTTGATCTTGTGCGCGCCCGAATGGGCCAGATCCTCCCGCTTGAGGTAGATGTGTGCCCCCCCCAGGTGCTCGCTGAGGCGACGGGCGTAGGTGACGGGCGTCGGGCGGCCCACGTATGTGCGCAGAAGGTCGTCGAACTCCTTTTGAAAGGCCGCGTCCTCGCGCGCGGCCCGATACGCGGCCTCCAACTCCTCCAGCGCGGGCATCAGTGTTTCGGGCACGAACTTTCCCCCATATGGCCCGAACCATCCCTCAGGGTCGGGATAGGGCCACGCGAATGCGGTGGTCTTTTCGTTCATGCATAGTCCTCCTCATTGAGCAATTTGACCATTGGAAGCCAGCAATGATATAGTTGAACCGGACTAACCTTAGTCATGTGCGGGGGCTTATGCGCGTCGTCAACGTTCATCAAGCAAAAACCCATCTCTCCCGTTTGATAGAAGAGGTTGAAAAGGGCGACGAAGTCGTTATTGCCCGGGCTGGGCGTCCTGTTGCTCGACTCGTCCCACTTCGCCCCATTAAACGCCTTGGTCTGCTGGAAGGGCGCCTCACTGTGCCGGAGGATTTTGATGCTCCCCTCCCAGAAGAGATCATCGCCGCATTTGAAGGATGAAGCCAATGCGATACCTTTTGGACACCCACGTGTTCTTGTGGGCCCTGGCAGATCCCAAACGCCTTCCCCCGTCGGTACGCCAACGACTCCTTGCTATAGAGAACGACGTCCTCTTTAGCGCAGCAAACATTTGGGAAATTGCCATCAAAGCCCAGATAGGGCGCTTGCCTTTGGAAGTGCCTATAGAGGACATTGTCGAAGCCGCTCTGGCCTCGGGATTTCGAGAACTGCCCATTCGTGCGGCACACGCGGCAGCCGTTTTTCACTTGCCCATGCATCACCGTGATCCCTTCGATCGTATTTTGATAGCCCAAGCCATTGTTGAACCTGCACGCTTGCTGACAGCAGACGCTACGTTGACGCGGTATTCTGAGTTGGTCGAACTGATTAAGTAGACGTGGGCTTGCATTGCTTGATGAAGGCTTCCACCAGGGTTACGTCTTTCTTCCCCGGCGCGCGCTCTACCCCGCTGCTCACGTCCACGCCCCAGGGACGCACGCGCGCCACCGCCTCGGCCACGTTGTTGGGCGTGAGCCCACCCGCCAGCAGCAGGCGGGGCACGCGCGCCGCGATGCGCCGGGCCAACGCCCAATCCCCCCGCTGCCCGGTTCCCCCGTAAGCATGGGGATGATAGGCGTCGACGAGGAGTTGGGGGACATCCTCCCGGGTGGGGGCAGCCTCCAGGTAGGGCGCGAGCGCGGCCAAATCGGCAGGGGAGCGCGGGCGCAGGGCCTTATACGCGCGACCTCCCAGGGCCGCGACCACGTCCGGCGGTTCCTCCCCGTGAAGTTGCACCAGGTCCAATCCGGCCACCTCCATCGCTTGCCGGATGTCCTCCGAGGGGGCGTTGACGAAGACCCCCACCGTGAGCACGTTCATGCCCGCGCTGCGCAACGCGGCAATGATGCGCGCCGCGTCCTCCGGTTCCACATAGCGGGGCGAACGCGGGTAGAAGATGAAGCCCAGGAAATCCGCGCCCGCGCCGGCCGCGGCCATCGCGTCCTCCACGTTTGTGATGCCGCAGATCTTGACCTTCATGGCGCGCCCCCGACGAAATCTCTCGCGCGTTGTTGGATCTCCGTAGGCGCTCTTCCCGCGTCCACCAGCGCGGCCACCAATGAGCCGCGCTGGGTTGCCGCGGCCTTGACCAGGGCCTCCCCCACCAGGATGGCGTCCACGCCCATGTCGCGCAGTCGCCGCACATCCTCTGGGGTGTGGATGCCGCTTTCGGAAACGACAATGATGTCCTCCGGTATGAGGGCGCGCAGGCGTTCGGTGGTGCCCAAGTCCACGTGGAAAGTGCGCAGGTCACGGTTGTTGATGCCAACGACCGTCGCGCCCGCGTCCAGCGCCTGGGCCACTTCCTCTTCGTCGTGGACTTCCACCAGGGGGGTGAGGCCCCATGCGTGCGCCTCTTCGATCAGGCGGCGCAGCACAGGGGGTTCCAGCGCGGCCACGATGAGGAGCACCGCGGACGCGCCCGCGGCCCGCGCTTCCACAACCTGGTAGGGGTCGAACACGAAGTCCTTGCGCAGGAAGGGCCGGGGCATCCCGAGGGCTTCCAGGTGCTCCCGAGCGGCGATAAGGTGTTCCAGGTGACCCTGGAAGAAGCGCTCGTCGGTCAGGCAGGAGATGGCGGCCGCACCGTGGCGGGCGTAGGTCTCGGCCAGGGCGCGGGGGTCGAAATCCGGGCACAAGAGTCCGCGCGAGGGGGATGCCTTCTTGATTTCGGCGATGAGACGCACGGCACGCTCCCCCTCAGGCGGGCGGAGGGCGCGCGCGAAGTCGGGAGGCGGTGGCATCGCCGCCGCCTGCGCCTCCCAACGGGAGCGGGGAACCTGCGCCTTGCGAGCCGCAAGTTCCTGGCGTTTCCAGGCCATGATGGTGGCGAGAATGTCGGGCATTGTCATGGGCGAGCCTCGCGCTCGGCGGCTACCACGTTCGACACCTGAACAAGCGCGTTCAACTTGGTCAGGGCCGCGCCGGAATCGAGGGACACGCGGGCTTCTTCCAGGCCCACCTCGAAGTCGCCGGTTTCCGCGGCCAGGGCTGCGGCCGCGTTGAAGAGGACGACGTCGCGGCGAGGGCCCCGATCTTCTCCGGAGAGGATGGCCCGGATGATGGCCGCGTTGGTGGAAGCATCCCCGCCCCGCAGGTCCTCCGGGCGGGCGCGAGGGAGGCCCACGTCCTCGGGCGCCAGGTCGAAGGTGGTGATCTCTCCGTCGCGCAGGTGGGTAACCCGGTTCACGCCCGTGGTGGAGAGTTCGTCCAGCCCGCCCGCGCCGTGGACGACGAACGCGGCTTTCACCCCCAGTTCGGCCAGGACGCGCGCCATCATCTCCGTCAGGTTGGGGTCATAGACGCCCAGCAACTGGTGGGTGGCGAAGGCCGGGTTGGTGAGGGGGCCCAGGACGTTGAAGACGGTGCGCACGCCCAGTTCGCGGCGGGGGCCAATGGCGTGCTTCATGGCCGGATGGAAGGTGGGCGCGAACAGGAAGCCGATGCCCACCTCCTCGATGCAGCGGCCCACCTGCTCGGGCGTGAGCGCGATGTTCACCCCCAGGGCTTCGAGTACGTCCGCGGAACCGCTCTTGCTGGAGACGGCCCGGTTGCCGTGCTTGGCCACGCGGCGTCCCGCGCCGGCGACGACAAAGGCCACCGCGGTGGAGATGTTGAAGGTGCCGGAGCGGTCACCGCCCGTGCCACAGGTGTCCACAATGGCCCCGTTGCTGGAAAGGGGCACGCGGCGCGCGTTGCGACGCATGGAGCGGGCAAAGCCGGCGATCTCGTCCACGGTCTCGCCCTTCATGCGCAGGGCGATGAGGAATGCGCCAATCTGGGCGGGCGTGGCCTGCCCACTCATGATCGTGTCCATGGCGGCTTCTGCCTCCGCCTGGCTCAAATCGACTCGATCCAGCAGTTTCTCGATATACGTGCGCATGGCTTACCTCCCTTGCTCAAAGTGCAACGTCAGCACCAACAAGAGCCGAACGGCCTTTTTCGTCTTGCGATATGAAATTCTCCAGCAGTCGCCGTCCTTCGGGCGTGAGGACGGACTCGGGATGGAACTGCACGCCGTAAATTGGGTATTCCCGGTGGCGCAGGGCCATGATTTCCCCTTCGGGCGTGCGAGCGGTGACCTCGAGCACGTCGGGCACGGGGTCGGCGACGATGAGGGAGTGGTAGCGCCCGGCCTGGAAAGGGTTCGGGAGCCCTGCGAAGAGGCCCGAACCATCGTGCAGGATGGGGGATGTCTTGCCATGCATGAGGCGGGGGGCGCGCACCACGCGCCCCCCGAACACGTGGCCGATGCACTGGTGGCCCAAACACACGCCCAGCACGGGAATGCGGGGTCCCAGGGTGCGGATGATGTCGTTGGAAACGCCGCTCTGCTCGGGTGTGCCCGGGCCGGGCGAGATGACGATATGGCTGGGCTCCAGCGCGGCGACATCCTCCACGGTGATTTCGTCGTTTCGCCACACGCGCACGTCCGCGCCCAGTTCGCCCAGCAACTGCACCAGGTTGTAGGTGAAGGAATCGTAGTTGTCGATTACGACGATCATATTAGCCCTCCTTCTGCTTGCTCCACGGCCACGGCCAGGGCGCGGGCCTTGTTCAGCGTCTCGTTGTACTCGTAGGTGGGGTCACTGTCCGCGACCACCCCACCCCCGGCCTGGATGTCGCACAGGTCACCCTGCATGACGATAGTGCGGATGGTGATGCAGGTGTCCATGTAGCCGTTGTAGCCCACGTACCCCACCGCGCCCGCGTAGGGGCCGCGCTTGATGCCCTCGATTTCCTCAATGATCTCCATGGCCCGAATTTTGGGCGCGCCCGTCACCGTGCCCGCGGGGAACGTGGCCTTGAGCAGGTCGAGCGCGTCCATGTCCGCGCGCAGGGTGCCCTCCACGTGGGAGACAATGTGCATGACGTGGGAGTAGCGCTCGATGAACATGAAGTCGGTGACCCGAACGGAGCCATACTCACACACCCGCCCCAGGTCGTTGCGCCCCAGGTCGACGAGCATGACGTGCTCGGCCCGTTCCTTGGGGTCGGCCAGGAGTTCCTCGGCCAGCCGCGCGTCCTCTTCGGGCGTCTGGCCGCGCCAGCGCGTGCCGGCAATGGGCCGTAGGGAAGCGGTACGCCCTTCCAGACGGACATGGGTTTCGGGCGAGGAGCCAATGAGGCGAATGTTGCCGGGAAGTTCGAGGAGGAACATGTAGGGAGAGGGATTCAACATGCGCAGGGCACGGTAGATGGTGAGGGGGTCGGCAGTGGTGCGTCGGCGCAGGCGCTGGCTGAGGACGACCTGGAAGATGTCGCCCGCTGCGATGTATTCCTTGGCGTGGCGCACCGCGTCCTCGTAGTCCTTCTGGGTGAAGTTCGATTCCCACGTGTCACGGCTGGGTGTGGCGGAGAGGTCGGGGACGTGGAGGGGTTGGCGGAGGCGTTCGACGATGCGCTCGATGCGGCTCACGGCCTCCGCGTAGGCGGAAACGGGGTCGCCGTCGAGGCGGGCGTTGGTGAGCACGAGCAATCGATGGCGCACGTGGTCGAAGACGACCAGGTTGTCGGCGATGAAGAAAGCGCTCGTGGGCAGGTTGGGCCGGTCGTCGACCGCGGTATCGGGCAGGCGTTCGACAAAGCGGACGACGTCGTAGCCCCAGTAGCCCACCGCGCCCCCGGTGAAGCGGGGCAGTCCGGGCAAGGTGACGGCCTTGCGCCCGGCCAGAAGTTGACGGAGGGCAGTGAAAGGATCGATGCCGTGGGTTTCGTCCAGTACCGCGCCACTGCCGGAAACGAGGCGAGCGGTTTTGCCTTTGGTAAGGAGCAGAAGGGGAGGCTGGACGCCGATGAAGGAGTAGCGGCCCAATTGCTCGCCCTTCTCCACCGATTCCAGGAGGAAGGAGGGGGCGTCCGCGCGCAGTTTCATGTACACCGAGACCGGTGTCTCCAAATCGGCGGGTAACTCCCGGTATACAGGCACCAGGGTGCCATCTCCGTTGTCGGCTATCTGTCGAAATTGTTCGAGGGATGGGTAGTACATGTACCTCCTCCGCGTGCAAAAGGCATGTTTTACCAACGCTATCCTGAACCTCCCGGCTACATCAGGGCGAAGCCCCTTGTTGTAGATTTCCAAATTATCCCGACATTAGACAGACCGTAGACTGACGCACAATCCCGCCTGGAGGTATTGGAGACTTCCAAATTGTTCCGACACTAAACGGGCTGCAGATCGGCGCTCGAACCCGCCTGGAGGTAAACCTCCAGGCTACGTCAGGGCAAAGCCCCCTGGAAGGGGGCTCCAGTTAGGCCGCTTCCAGCGGCCTTCGCCTCGATGTAGCACGGGGTCTTTAGCCCCGTGCGTGCAAACTGCTGGGCGTCGAGCGTTGAAAAGCCCTACCAAACAAAAAACGCCTCGTCCCCGATTGCTCAGGGACGAGGCGTGTATGTGCCCCGCGGTGCCACCCCGATTGGGCGACAGTCAGGGGAAACAAAAAATCCTCGTGAGGCGCCACGAGGATATGCCTGACTGCCAGCCCCACTCAGCAGGTACGGGACGCCCATGCGCGACCGTTGCGCCGCGTCCGATACCTCGCTCCCAGATAACGGCGGAGTCCCCGGGGGAGCCTACTCGCTCGCGCTTTCGGTCCCCAACTCCCCGGCCCATTCACCACCCTCGTGACTACCGGGTTTCCAGCTACCCCCGGCTCTCTGGAGCCCGTTTGGGTGGCTACTCCTCCGGTTCGCAGTCGTTGCCGCTATGCGGTTGTGGACTGATGTATACCACACAAACGAGGGAGTTGTCAAATCGGCTACATGACCAGTAAGCATCCCGCCAGAGAGTTCAACACTATCTGTTGCATGTCCCCGGATAAATCAACGGCGCTGCTGTCGCTTCACTTGCTATCTTCATCGCTGATGCGTCACAACCGATTGGTCTTGTCGGTTCTTCACTCGCCTTACGATCTCGTTCGTCACCTCGACTGTCGTCGCATTTCCGCCCAGGTCTGGCGTCCACGGGCCGTCGCGGAGCACCGCGTCCACCGCGTTGTCCACCGACTGAGCCGCGGCGTGTTCGCCCAGGTAGGCCAGGAGCATGGCCGCGGCGCGGATGGTGGCTATCGGGTTGGCGATGCCCCGGCCCGCGATGTCGGGCGCGGAGCCGTGCACAGGCTCGAACACGGCAAAATTATCGCCCACGTTGCCCGAGGGCACAATTCCCAGCCCACCCACCAGCGCGGCTACCAGGTCGCTAAGGATATCACCATACAGGTTGGGCGCGACGAGCACGTCGAACGCCTCGGGCTCGCGCACCAGATGATAGGCCACACTGTCCACCAGCCCCTCGTCCACCTCCACGTCGGGGTAGGCCGCGGCCTCGGCCAGGACGGTCTCGCGGAAGAGGCCGTCGCTTTCCCGCAGGATGTTGGCCTTGTGCACGACGGTAAGATGCCGCCGCCGCGTGCGGGCCTGTTCCAGGGCCACGTGCGCGATGCGCGCGCTCGCGCGGCGGGTGATCACCCGCTCGGCAATGACCGTGTCGCCGCCGTCCTCCACGCGCTCGCGACCCGCGTACACCCCCTCCGTGTTCTCCCGCACGATGAGGATGTCAATGGGGGGGCGGGGCAATGCGTCATCCGCCTCGCCCAGGCGCAGCGCCGCTGCGCCCCTACCCCCGATCGACACCGCGCGGACGGGGCGAAGGTTGGCGTACAGGTCGAAGCGGCGGCGCATCTCCACGATGGGGCTGCGGTAGCCGGGCACGCGGTGGGATGGGCTGCTCACCGCGCCGAAGAGCGCGGCGTCGCACGCGGCCAGGGCCTCCACCGTCTCTTCGGGCAGGGCCGTTCCCGCGCGCTGAAATGTCTCCCAGCCCGCGTCCAGTTCCACGAAGCGGATGGGCACGCCTGTGGCCGCGAGCACCTCCGCAGCCGCGGGCACCACCTCGCGGCCAATCCCATCGCCGGGGATGAGGGCGATGGTGTACGGCGGCGTGGCTTTGGGGGGCAGCGTGGGGTATGTCGTAGGCATGGTCGTACCTCCAGGTTCCTAATGCGCGATGCGTGATGCGTGATTCGTAAGTTTACGCATTACGCATTACGGATTACGGATGGTCCTCCTCACATACTCCCTCAACCCTCCTA
>JALWHQ010000428.1 GCA_026983525.1 Anaerolineae bacterium
AGGCCGCAGCCGGCCCATGCCCACGCACGTTCACCCCGTAGGCCGTCATCCCAACCCGATGGGCCCAGGCTTTGAGAAATGCCTTCCGCCGCGGCCAGGGGAGTTCTTGCTCCTCCACCCACATGTCTCGATACTCGAAGTACACGTCAAGGGAAAGGATGTACATCCGTTCCGGTGGGTCGTGGAGTACCCCGCGATCGGGGGGCCGTTCCCAGTTCAAGATTTCCTCCCCAACATCGTCGATGCGAGGAGGTGTGTGCGCGTGCAGTAATTGCTCCCACGCTTCACGCGGCAGGGCCGCGCGCGCGTGGGGGTGGATGGGCACATCGAGGAGTCGCGGGTCAGACATGCTCGTCCCCTTCGACCTCGCGCAGGCCCGCCTCCACTCGACGGACGAGCGCGGCCTTTTCCTCCTCGGGCAGGAAGGTCGCGTGGGCGGCGTTGACCACGAGACGTTTGATGTCTTCCCACCCCAGGCCGAATGTATCCACAACGCGCAGGTATTCGTCGGTCAGGGTGGTCTGGAATAGGGGAGGATCGTCGGAGTTCACCGTGAGGTAGAGGCCCATGCGCCACAGGTGAGGGAAAGGGTGGTGTTCCAGCGACGGGTAGACCTTGAGGCGGGCGTTGCTGGTGGGGTTCACTTCCAGGGGGATGCGGTGGTCGCGCAGATAGGTGAGGAGGAGGGGGTCCTCGATGGCGCGCACGCCATGTCCGATGCGTTCCGCGCCCAGGGCGTGGATGGCCCCCCACACGCTTGCCGGGCCGGCCGTCTCCCCCGCGTGGGGAACGCTGTGCAGTCCCGCGCTTCGCGCTCGCGCGAATGCTCCCGCGAAGGGTTCCGGAGGTGCTGTGGCCTCGTTGCCCCCAAGGCCCAAGGCCACCACCCCCCGATCTTGCCAGGCGATGGCCCAGTCGGTCGTCCACGTGGCCGAGGGCTCGGGCAGGTTGCGCGGGATGTCGAGTATCCAGCGGAGTTCCACCCCATATGCTTCCCGGGCGCGACGACGTCCCTCTTCCAATCCCTCGATGATCTCCTCCGGTTGAGTGCCCTTGTTTTGCCAGATGTGAATGTAGGGCGTAACGGTTACCTCGCTGTACAGGATATTCTGTTTGGCCCGATCCGCGGCCAATTCCTCGACGATGAGGGCAAAGTCATCCGCCGTGCGGATGCTGTTCTGGATGGCCAGGTATACCGGCACGAACTGGGAGAAGTCGCGAAATCGAAAGTGTTCTGTCAAGGCTTCTTCGGTTTCCGCCAGCGGCTCGATGCCGTGCCGTTCGCACAGGAGCAGGAAGGTGCGTGGGGAAACCGAGCCTTCCAGGTGGATGTGCAATTCCACCTTGGGCATGCGTCGAATGCGTTCGGTGAGGGACAGGGTCTCGCTCATCAGGCGCCCGCTTGGCCCTCTCGCATGGCCGCCTCGACCTTGGCCCAATCGTCCAGGAAGCGTTTCAGTCCCACGTCGGTGAAGGGATGTTTGATCATCGTGCGCAGAACCTTGGGGGGCATGGTAACAATATGAGCGCCGATTTTGGCCGCCTCGGTGACGTGGCGTGGGTGCCGCACCGACGAGGTGACGATTTCTGCCCGAATGTCGTAGTTGCGAAACACGGTCATGGTCTCGCGAATGACCTCCATCCCCACCAGGCCCGCGTCGTCCAACCGGCCAATGAAGGGGGACACGTACGTGGCGCCGGCCTTGGCTGCCAGCAGGGCCTGGTTGGCAGAGAAGATGAGGGTGGCGTTGATGCGGCCGTTGGGCCAGGAGGAAATGACCTTCATGGCCTTGAGCCCTTCCTCGATGGTGGGAATCTTCACCACCACATTGGGCGCCCAGGAGAGGATTTCTTCCGCCTCCCGAATCATGCCCTCGGCGTCGGTGCTGATGACCTCGGCGCTTACAGGGCCGGGAGCCACGATCTCGCAGATTTCGATAATGTGCTTCTTGAAGTCGCGTGCACCGGCGCGATACATCAGAGTTGGATTGGTCGTCACGCCATCGACGACGCCCCACGAAACCAACTCGCGAATCTCCTCAATGACCGCGGTATCCAACCAGATCTTCATGGTGCCCACCTCCTTACATGTAAACATATGCCTCCGATTATACCATAAAGGTTCAGGTTATTTGGAAGGGAACGACACGTGCTAAAGGGGCTTTTGGGGCTTCAAGGCTCTCATGTTACAATAATGCCCCGATGTTGTCCATAGGTAGCCGTGAATATGTCCATCGATTTGATATCAAGCACTGCGTTTTCGAACGCCCGATGGGGGCCGGCCGATGCCAACGGTGAGGACGAGCGAGGAGCCTGCTCTTGAGACAATCCGCAACGTGCCTCCGTTCAGTATGCTGACGGAAGATGAGTGGAGCGAGGTCGTCCGAACTCTCACAGTGCGTAC
>JALWHQ010000429.1 GCA_026983525.1 Anaerolineae bacterium
TGCGGCCGTTCTCATACTGGTAGAAGGAGGGATGACCGCTCGCGAGCATCTCCTTGACCCAGTCGGCCACGAAGTAGCCCTCCTTCTCCATGCGCTCCACCGTCTCGGCCACGCCCAGCGCGTCCCACACCTCGAAGGGGCCCATTTCGTGGTTGAAGCCCCAGCGCATGGCGTTGTCCACGTTGACGATGTCGTCCGCGATTTCGGGGGTGACGTACCCCGCGTAGGAGCACTGGTTGGCCAAGGTGGCCCACACCAGTTTTCCTACCTTGTCCTCCTGCTGGACGAGGAAGCGCAGCCGTTCGCCCAGGTCGTCCATGTCCTTGGCCTTCTTGACCGAGTCCCAGCGCGGTTTGGCGGGTGGCTCGTATTCCAGGGTCTTCAGGTTCAGGTGCCAGAACTCGCGCTTGCCGTTCTGGGTGACGCGCTTGTAGAAGCCCTGGCCGGTCTTGTTACCCAGCCAGCCCTTCTCCAGCAGGAAGTTGGTCACCCGCTCCACCTCGGGGTCGGTGAGCAGGTCGCGAAAGGTGTCGTGGGGGATGGCCTCGTACAGGTTGCGGGAGACGTAGGCCATCACGTCAATGCCCACCAAGTCCATCAGGCGGAAGTGCGCGGTCTTGGGCCGGCCGATGAGCTTGCCCAGGATGGCGTCCACCTCTTCCACGGTGTAATCGTTCTCGATGGCGAACTTGGTGACGAACGCGCCCGTGATCACCATGAGGCGGTTGCCGATGAAGTTGGGCGTGTCCTTGGCCCGCACCGCGCGCTTGCCCAGGTGCTTCTCCACGAACTCGGTCATGAACTCGAGGATGGCGGGATCTGTGCCTGGGCCGGGGATGATCTCCACCAGTTTGAGATAGCGGGGCGGGTTGAAGAAGTGGGTGCCCAGGAAGTGCTTGAGGAAGTCCTCAGAGCGGCCCTGGCCGATGAGGCGCAACGGGATGCCCGAGGTGTTGGTGCTGACGATGGCGTCGGGCTTGCGCACCTCCTCGATGCGGGCCATGAGTTGCTGCTTGGGTTCCAGTTTCTCGATGATGGCCTCAATGATCCAGTCGGCCTCGCCCACCCAGTCGAAGTTGTCCTCCACGTTGCCGGGGGTGATGAGGGCCAGACGGTCTTCGCTGAACAGGGCCGCGGGCTTGCTCTTCTTCATCCGCTCCAGGCCCTGCATGACGATGCGGTTGCGCACCTGCGGGTCATCGAGGGTCAGTCCCTTCGCCTCTTCTTCGGGGGTCAGGGACGTGGGCACGATGTCCAGCAGGTACACGGGAATGCCGGCGTTGGCCAGGTGGGCGGCGATGGCCGCGCCCATGGTGCCAGCGCCAATGACGGCAGCCTTGCGAATGATGCGATGGGTCATGTTGGGTACCCTCCTTGGATAAATATGAATATGGGGAAATGGGCAAACCGAAAGAACGTGGCGAGGAAAACGGTTCGTGGGTGGAGTCAACGCGTTTCAAAACCATAAAGGATATATCGACTGGGCGATTGCCCAATCCGGCCAATAAAAGTTCGCCCCTATCCCCCCGGCAACGTTCCATCCGGGAGAGGATAGGGGCACATGGAATGTATACCGCAAAAGATCGGAATGTGTATCCACGTTCGCTGTATATGACCCGCCTCCACCAAGATACAGGAAAAGGTATAGTCCCAAGCGCCCGATCCCCGGGCACCGAGAAAGAGGTACTCACCTTGGATCGCAGGGTATCCCGTGGGTGGTCACACATGATGACGCAAGTGCCAGATGCTCATCAGGGAAGCCACAAAACGGTTCAAGGCCTCTTGTCACCTCCCGATCCACCAAGTAGATAATTAGCCCCTTATAAGGATACCACATACCTCTTCCTTTCCCCCAAAACTCAAAGGAGGACAGGCAGTTGCCTTCCCCGTGCGGGGAAGGCAACCAAGGATGACCACGGTATCGTGATCCTCCGTGGCAGAACTCCTGCCCGGGGATGTAATGGGGGCACGCTCTGCGGTTCAGCCACCTTAGGAACATACGGGTGATAGATACAGTAACATCCACCCAGCCGTGGTATTTGCGAATCATCCGAGTTGTTGCCCCCATCGGGATCATCCGAATGGGAGGAGCCCACTACAGCCACATTTGCTATGGTAGCCGTTGGCGGAACATCGGGGTTCACACGTGTAACAATGTAGAGTGGCGGAGCATACGCGCCTGCCGCTATGCTCCCGCGTGTACATGTGACCACACTTCCGCTCACAGTACATGTCCATCCCGACCCTCCAATTGCCACTAAGGAAACTTCGCCGGGCAGGGTGTCGCTCACGACGACGGAGTACGCAGCACTCGGCCCTGCATTATACACAGTCAATGTATATGTTATCTCTTCGCCCGGACTTACAACCGATGGCCATGCAGATTTGGCTATCGACAGATCTGCCTCACTCAGCACACGGGTTTCCTCCTCGTCCACATTGTCCGCGGGCGAACTATCACCCAGCGCGGAGGTTACCCCAACCGTATTCGTTATCACCGAATTCGGTGCTATGTACGATGGTATCGGCACTACCACTGTAATAACCTGAGTCTCCATCGCCGGCAATACGCTTGTCTGGCACGTAAACGAGTTAGGCGTTGTCGTACAGGTCCACCCCAAAGGTGGGATGATAGAGAAGGTCCCGGATACCGGCAACGTATCAGTGACCACAACCCCGGTTGCATCCACCCCCGAAGCATTCGTAATGACGAGAGTATACGTTAGCGTTTCACCTGCTATTACTGGATCCGGTTCGTCCATCTTCGTCACTTTTAGATCCACTTCTGCAGGTACCAGTGTGGGCGTGGATGTGGGCGTCGCCGTGGATGTTGGTGTTGCCGTAGAAGTCGGCGTCGCCGTAGATGTTGGTGTTGCTGTGGATGTGGGCGTCGCCGTGGACGTGGGTGTTGCTGTGGACGTGGGTGTAGCCGTAGCCGTTGGTGTCGGGGTGGACGTGGCCGTGGGCGTCGGCGTTGATGTAGACGTCGGCGTGGCCGTGGACGTTGGCGTAAATGTGGGTGTCGGTGTGGCCGTAAACGTCGGTGTCGCGGTCGGTGTCCACGTCGCCGTTGGTGTCGGCGTAAACGTCGGTGTCGGTGTGAACGTTGGCGTGAAGGTAGGCGTTGGTGTAGCCGTAAACGTCGGTGTCGGCGTTGGCGTTGGTGTCTGCACCACGATATTCGGCCCAAATTCCGAGGTATTCCCCTGGGAATCTGTGGCCGTCGTGGTTACAGGATCTCCCGAATTTACGCCCGTTCCAGGCACACTACACGTGAAGTTACCCGAACTGCCCAACGTCACCACACACCGGCCCAAGAACACGGCCCCCTCACCATGGGGCACATTGAGGCCATCCCCGACCTCCACCTCACCATCTTGGTCGGCCGGCGTATTATCGGCCAAGAACACTTCGACCGTGTAAGTCCCCGTCAACCATTGCCCTGCCAGATTGCTGCCAATGTATCCCGATACGTTCAGATTGCTACCCACCAGCACGGCAGACGTCAGAATCGGGTAGTCCACCTGATCATTCGCTTCAGACGTCGTATACTGCCCATCATTCGCCGTTACACCAAGAACAGGACTAAGAGCCGGCAATATATCAATACCCAGCCCACTATTGTCATATATGTGATTCTCGGTGATGGTTATTCGATCTGTAATGTCACCCAGAATTCCTATGCCCGCTCCTCCGGCCCCACCGTTATTTTTGATGATGTTCCGTTTGATTAGTATATCGCTGTGGCCGTCATTGATTACGATCCCGGCCCCAGCCCCTCCAGGTGCACCCGCATTTTGTATGGTATTGTTCTCGATGCGATGATATGTTACTTTCGGTCCCCCATCTCCAAAGAAGATACCCGCATCCTGACACACCATTGTTCCTATCAGATTATACCGGATCACACCCTTCTCCCCTTCTTTTCCTGAGATGCAGTTTTCACCTGCCCCCAGGATTTCATTGTATTCTATCAAGACCTTTGCCCCTGTACCGGAGAAACCAAAGGCCGCCTGACCTCCTGCTGCCATGTTGTGATCGGCTATCAGGTGATAGGTTCCCGCAGGAGGCGGTGTCGGGAAGTTGAACAAGCGTACACCTTCCGCGAAATACGATCCCACGGTACCATCGGCCCGCACGTTCAAGAAGGTATGATCGACTCGGAACGTATGTCCCGACCCTGCATCAATCCTCACCAGGACCTGCCCGCCGGGCAGTGGCGCTCCAGAGTAGATGGCCAAGTCGCGAATGCGCACCTGGGTGGTATTCCCATCGATACGGAACCCGTCCATTCCACGCACATCGACTTCCAATTCCTTGCGCTCGAACTGGGGCAACGGGATGGCATCGACGCCTACAGTGCCGCCGGTACCCACCTGTCCGGGGTTGATGTCGCGTATACTTACCCCATCCTTATAACTGTACGCACGCCCATCCACGACCGTCTCACTATCCACAATGGTCGGCAATACGCCTAACCCCGTGTTCAACACCACCCGCCACCACTGACCACTCCCTCCTGAACTGTCTGTGTTGATCCCGACGACTGGCACAAAGTGCATGTCATTGGGCCCAGAAATGGCATTGGCATTTTGAATGAATTGGCGCAGACATCCCTGACACGTCCGGTTGGCTCCCGCGTCATCGTCTCGATCGTTCGCGTTCGTCACCACATTGAACGAGAACCCGAAATCCACACCGACAACGCCCGCGGATGTTACGTCGACCAAGGCCAAGTGCTCGGCTCCCGATGGGAGCGGATCCCCAACGTTCAGGGTGGCCGGGATAGCATCACTCACCCCACCATTCATCCCGCCAAAACACGGGCCCGGGTTACCGCGAATGAACGGCGTGCCCACGCCTAATAATCCATCCGGGTTGGCGCATCGCGCCCCGGTAGGCCCATACGTCTGTTCTGCCCACACGTCCCCAAGCCCATACCCACTGTTATAGCCCGACGCGGTCGAGTTGATGCTGCGCGAATCGACGACCACCCAGTATCTTCCCAGCACGCTCACCGGGAACGCGTATTGCCCCGAAGCGTTCGTCGTGGTGGTTGCTACTAACGTATCACCACTGTCCGGCAAGTTGTTCCCGTTATCGCGGAACAAGAGGACGCGCGCGTTCGGCACACCCGGATCTCCCGGATCTATCGCCCCGTTGCCGCTCACATCCTCGTAGATCGTTCCCGTCACGCCACTCACCAGCGGGGCGTTGGGGCCAAATTCGGAGGTGTTCCCCGCGGCATCCGTTGCCGTTCCGGTGACGTAGTCGTTCAGCGTTATCCACGCTCCTGCGCCGGGGATGGAGCATGAGAACTCACCGTTCGCGCCTAACGTCACCGTACAGGATCCCAGATAGACTGCTCCCTCCCCGTGAGGGTGACTTACCCCATCCCCCAGCACAATTTCTCCGTCCTGATTGGCCGGGTCATTGTCTGCCTTGAAGATCTCGATGGTAAACGTCCCGGTCATCCATTGCCCGTGGAAATCGCTTCCCACGATACCTCGCACATAAAGCGTCCCACCGACCAGGGAGGCCGACGTGAAGATGGGATAATCCACCGCCTCGTTAGGGAACGTTGTATCCCGCACTCCATCGTTAGGCGTCACTCCTCCACTACTTTTCTGGAGGTCGATGCCCAAGAGTCCATTGTCGTAAATTGCATTTTGAGAAATGGTTTCTCGAAAATGCGACCCCCATATGAACACCCCGCTGTACGCATTGTTCCTTACAACGTTATTGCGTATCGTGATGTCGTTTAATTCCCTTCCATAATATCCGTCTACTTCGATGCCAACTCTTTCATTATCCCGCACTGTATTTTCCACGATTTGGTGCCCGGCATGACCAGTAGCCCAATGATAGAATACAAAGATACCCGAGAGACGATTCCCATGCACCAGATTGCGCCGTACCGTGACTCGAGCCGCCGGTATATCTATCCCTCTCTGGTAGTTATGATACACCTCATTTTCTTCCACGATCATGTCGTGAGATACGCCCCGTATGCCACTCCATCCGCTACAATATGCCACATAGTTATGCCGTACTACGTTTGGTGCGCCGGTTCCGAGGGGCCATCCGGCAATTCCTATTCCCGCTGTGTACCCCCCTCCTGGAGGCACCCCATCTGCCCCCACACACACGAGATTATCTTCTATCACTATCCCCCCTCGAATATAGTGATAAATCTGGGAATAGGAGGCCCCAAAAACAGCCACGCGCTTTACGATATGGTCAGAACCGTCGCGTATGTTAAAGATGGCTACCATCCCCCCTCTGCCATCCACTTCCAACTCCGGCCGCTCAAAGGGCGAAAGTGTCGGTTCATCGCCGGTCCCCTCACGGCCATCCGGTCCCGTACCCACGGCGCCTCCCGTACCCACCGTGCCCGGGTTGGTATCCCGCACTGTTGTGCCGTCACTGTACTCGTACGCCGTCCCATCTACCACAGTCCTTTGCTCGCGCATGAGTAAACTGTTCCCCAGTGTGCTATCAAGGGAAACGCGCCACCATTGCCCGCCACTTCCACCTGCATTGAGAGGCACCACCGGCACGAACCGCATCTCGTTGCCACCGGCAACGGCTTCGGCGTTCAACGTGAACTGGCGCAACGTTCCCTGGGCCGTGCGCGCGTATCCGGGGTCATCGTCCCTATCGGCTGTATTCGTAACGACATTGAACGAGAAGCCAAAGTCTATGCCTTCAACGTCTCCGGCTCCAACTTCGACGCGCGCAATGTGCTCGTACCGTATGGCCCCACTCTCCCCCATGTTCGGAGGCGCGGACGTGGAGGGGAGAAAATCGCTGACATCCCCGCGTCGTCCACCATAACAAGGCCCTACGTCCGGTCGTTCGTACGGATCCGTGGGTGTGCCGAACAGCCCCTCTGGATTCGCGCACCACGCTCCCGGAGGCCCATATGTCTGCTCTGCCCACACATTGCCCAATCCCAGGGTACCTGCATAACCGGCAGAGGGTGAAATCGTGCGCGAGTCCACGGCCACCCAATATGTCTTGCCCCCGCCCACGTAGAACACGTAGTCTCCGCCAGCGCCCGTGTACGTCACACCGACCCGTACGTCGCCGGCGTCGGGTACCCCATTTCCGTTATCCTCGAAGAGGAGGACCCGCACATTCGGGCGCGGTGGATCTCCTGCCACGTTTCCATCTCCTGCTACATCCTCGTACACTGTGCCGCGTATCGCGTAAGGGCCTGGGGTAGGTGTGGCCGTTGGCGTTGGCGTGGGCGTAGGAGTTGGGTTACTGTCCACGACGATGTTCGGCCCGAACTCCGAGGTGTTACGGCGTTCGTCTATCGTAAGTGCTGTGACCTCGTCGCCCACAGCGACCCACGAACCGACGCCGGACAGGGTACACGCAAACCCTCCCGTCGAAGACAACGTGACCGTACATGAACCCAGGTATACCGCTCCTTCCCCATGGGGTCTGCTCTGGCCGTCACCGACCTCTACCTCTCCGTCCTGATTGGCGGGGTCATTGTCTGCTTTGTATACCTCTATCGTCACCGTTCCGGTCAACCAATAACCATGCCAGTTGCTGCCCACATACCCGCCTACACTCAAATTGCCCCCGCTCAGGGAAGCATAAGTCAACACCGGATAATCTATCCACTCATTCGCTCGACCCGGGCTATAGACGCCCTCATTGGGCGTTACCCCATCTCCTACATACCAGTTATATGGATACGGCCTTTGCACCCAGCGCAAGTCGATGCCTACACCGCCATTATCGTAGAAGGCATTCTTGCTGATCAGATTGTAGGCGCCGTTCAGGACATCAATTCCTACCCCCTGGTTGTTACGGATGACATTGTAACGTACTTCGTTCGATCCGCCCCCCAAGTAAATGCCTAATGAGGTGTTCTCCACCGTATTGTTTCGGATCACCACCTCACCCGAGGGAACAGTAAGACCCGATCTCCCAATAATTCCGTGAATTAGATTTCGTTCAACTGTACTTCCGTTCGCTACCTCCAAAAAGAATCCATCCGGGTAATATACTGTGACATTGAACACTTCATTTTGTTCTATGTGGGCTTGCCCCCTGATGACAACGACGCCGTCAGAACGGCAGAAGGCAAAGTAATTGTTGACGATGCGTGCCCGATCGGCCGCTGTTGCCGGGTCGTGCTCTACCCAAATGCCTTGGAGAGGCGATGAAGCAGCACCGGGATCCGAGCCATCAGGTCGGGCGCAGAAGACATTGTTCTCGGCCAGAAATCGTGCGGCCGTGGACCCATTTAGAATTTGAACGGCGCGAGCATGCTTGAAACGGATGCCCATATTCCGGATAGTAACATCCGGCGCCTTTACAAGGAAGAAATAGTATGCGATGAAGTTACCGAATATCTCCAATTCCGGCCGTTCCTTTGCCGATATCGTCGGCTCATCTCCGGTTCCCTCTCGCCCGTCAGGTCCGGTCCCTACAGGCCCACTGTAACCCACCGTCCCCGGATTGGCATTGTTGTGGGTCACCCCATCGTCATAGCGATATGCCCACCCATCCACCGTCGTCGCCGCATCTTCGAATGGCGGCACTGCAGAAGTCGTCTCGATATACCACCACTGTCCCCCGCCGCCGCTTGCATTGGGAGGTACCACGGGCACGAAGCGCATATCGTTGGGCCCTGCTATCGCATTGGCATTCAAGAGGAATTGGCGGAAGCACCCCTGGCAAAATCGAGGGGAAGCCGTGTCTTGATCGGTGTCCATCAGCAGGTTCACCACCACGTTGAAGGAGAACCCAAAATCGACGCCGGTCACGGTGGTGGTGCCCACCGAAACCTTGGCTATATGCTCAAAACGCCGTCCCGTCGACTCGTCCATGTTGGGAGGAAGCCCGAAAATGAAGTCCCGCTCCGTGCTACGGCGCCCCGCGTAACAGGGTCCCGCGCTCGTACGCACATAAAGCGGAGCACTCCCGTACAGACCCATGTCATCGGCGCAAAGAGCCCCCTCGGGCCCGTAGGTCTGCTCGGCCCACACATCGGCGAGCGTGTAGGTGCCGTTGAATCCCGCTGTAGGCGCAACCGTGCCGGCATCCACCACCACCCAGTACGTGGTGTTGGATCCTACATTGAAGGCATACTGCCCCCCTCCCGACGTGAGCACATGCCCCTGGTACACGTCACCCCCATCGGGCACCCCATTTCCATCGTCCTTGAAAAGGAGCACCCGCACATTGTCCACACCGGGGTCACCACTCACGCTGCCATCGCCCGCAATGTCCTCGTAAACAGTTCCCCGTATCTCCAGCCCTGTGGGGGTGGGAGTGGGCGGCACCGTTGTCGGTGTGGGGGTAGGATCACCGGTCACGATGATGTTGGGGCCAAACTCGGAGGTGTTGCCGCTCTGATCGATAGTGGTAGCGGTCACGTAGTCTCCAATGCTCACAACAGAGCCCGCGCCTGGAATACTACAGTTGAAGGCGCCGGCAGGACCTATCGTCACGGTACAACTCCCGGCAAACGCAGCCCCCTCGCCATGCGGAACGCTCAGCCCGTCACCAACTTCTGCCTCCCCATCCTGGTCCGCCGGATTATTGTCCGCCTTGAACACCTCTATCTGCACCGTCGTGCTCACCGGCAACCAACTCCCGGCAAGGTTGCTCCCCACATACCCACCAATGTGTAAGGTGCCACCTATGTCCAAACTCGCCCATTGCAATATCGGATAATCCAGTCCCTCGTTCGCCTTCTGTCCATTGGTGAGGCCATCGTTTGCACTTATCCCGTCATACCCCAAATCGATTCCCGCGTCTACATCGGGGCCGATGTCGTTGTCATAAATAGCATTCGCGGTTATCCGATTACGCAGGGAGTAATAGAAATACGGGGGCCACCCAGGCGGATCATATTGGTCCAGCATGACGATGCCGCGGTCGTTTCCTGTGATCACGTTCCGCGCGATGGTCAGATCCCAGCCTGCCAACACCACTATTCCATGATCGGCGTTGTCTCGTATGGTGTTCTCCTCGATGCGCACACGCGCCAACACACCCCATCTATTTGCTGGGTGGAGTTTTATTCCCGGCCCATTCTGCGCGGACGAATCGTGAATGATGTTGTAACGTATGACCACGTCCTGGGTGTTGTATACCCATATAGAGGCCGCGCCTGTATTCACATGGGTACCCTGCAACGCAATGTCGTTCTCCTCTATTTGCGCATAACGCAACGCTATGAATATGCCCTCTTGGCTACACGAACGGATATAATTGTGCTTGATAAGAATTGCATCCCCTACTACCCAGGAATTGTCGTTATCCGTTTCCACGCCCCGCACCGACTTCGTTCCGGGCACGCTCCCA